>NZ_CP089291.1:1785000-2085000 GCF_022818495.1 Fodinisporobacter ferrooxydans
TTTCGTTTTAATACGACAATACGCAAGCAAGCAAGTGAAGCTATTGAGCGGGCAAAAGAGAGTGGGAAAAACAAGAAAAACACCAGTCAAAATGTGTCGATGCAATTCGTAACTGATGCGGTATTTACAATAACGGATGAAAAAGCGGAAGTAGACGTACAGCAAGTATCGGAAGATATCGATCAGGAGGTAGTGGAATCATTTCAAACAGTGTCAGATATTAACGAACTATATAAAGAAATTGGGCAACCTTCTTTAGAAACAGTCATTCAATTGCTGCAAATGATTCAAAAACATAATGGTTTGACAGAAGAGAATACACTTCGTCGAAAAATCGATGAAATCGAGACTTTGATTTCTGCAGCGTTTGATCAAATTGAACAGGCGAAACATCAGCTTCAAGTTGCAGTGGATGAATTGCATTCACTCTATGAATAGAAAGAATATGGGATTCGTTTGTTAATGGGGACAAATGAATCCCATATTTCTTGTTTCTTCAGGCTTGTTATAGAGGATGTTCAAAAAGTAGTCAAAACTCCACGGCGGATTGCTTTGCCGAATCCCAAAAAGGCTTACTCATGTACCAAACACGTACACTCCGTCGCCTTTTCGTGCTCCGGCTTCGCACTCCTTGTGTCTTACTTAACCACTTTTTGAACGCGCACTTGTATAGAATTCAGTTAAACATCATGAATACCAAGGTATCCAATAGGGATACGGATCAAAACCATTCCAGCGATACATAGAATAATATTGCATATAATCTCTCTGCTGCTGTTCAAAAACCTGGTTCCAATAATTCGTCATGCCATAGGGTAATTCAAACGATTGGCTGTTGTCCGTGTTCATCGGTGGCCACAGATTGCCGTATGGCGAAATGTTCGGATGTTGCGGAGCCATAAATGGCTGGGATGGTACTGTGTATTGAGGTGTTATTGGTTGTTGAGTTATTGTCGGCTGTGGAGGAGTCTGATATTCCTCGGGTAAATATTCTGTTTGTTCAGGTGTAGTCGGTGCAACAACAGTACCTGTTTGAGGTGATGTTTCATCTGTTGAATATTCAAGAATCGGTGTGCTTGTACCTGGAGTTGTTTCATGGGATGTTTCAGTTGCTTGATCTTTTATTTTCCAATTATTAACGTAATAGGGTGTCGGCATTGCTTTTAGAATCCCTTTATCGACTGCTTCACCGTAAAGAGCATAGCGCATGGGACGATCAACTACACCGCTGACTGTAAGATTATGGGCAGTTTGAAATTTGCGGACGGCCATTAATGTTTTTTGGCCAAATATACCATCGATATTGCCGTTATACCAGCCTAACTGTTTTAATACCCATTGTGTAAATGCGACAGCTTTGCCCGTATCTCCCAGTCGAATATCATGAAAAGAGTATTGAGGCAACTCATCAATATTTTTTCTCTTATTTCTTGCCATTTTGTTTCATCCTCCTAAGCAAACGGATCTATACCAAGAATTCTTTCTGTGTCATGGTATGGGAGTTTGCTTAGATTTGTGCCTAAAGACAACCTTAAAAAAGAAAACATCCAAAATTAACTTTGGATGTGATGAGGCGTGGACTTCATGTCGACTTTTTCAGTTGCCAAGCTCATAAGAATAGCAGATTGATTTATTCGATCATATCGAATAATTTGATTTTTTCCGCAAGCTTTTGCTTCGTACATAGCGAAATCTGCACATTTCGTCAATGAAGTAGCATCATCTGCCATTGTTGGAAATGTTGAAATACCTCCGCTGACAGTAATTTTCATATTTAGATTCGTTGTACCATGAAATGTATAGGTTAATGTTGAAATATGATCGCAAATATCTTTGGCTAGAGCATATGCATCATCTGTATTGGTCTCCGGCATAACGATAACCAATTCTTCTCCGCCGATTCTTGCTGCGAATCCATAACGTTTATGAAACTTTGACAAGATTGCAGAGCTTACAATTTTTAAAACTTCATCTCCACAGGCGTGGCCAAACGTATCATTGAAGCGTTTAAAATTATCAATATCAAAAAGAGCAATACTCAATGGTGCTTTGCTTTGTCTGGATTTTTCGATTTCTACCATAAGACGATTGTGATAATATGTCTGGTTGTACAATTGTGTCAACCGGTCCATTACCGCGAGATTTTGGATATCAAACGTGTAATCGGTCATTTGTTGTGTAATTAGCTCTAAATCTTTCACAAGTTTTTCTTTTTCCTGTAATAACCGTTCCTTTTCGACCAACAATTCTTCTTTGCTATCATTCGATGTTTTCCATACTTCGATCATGTAACTTGCATAAACAACAGGTAAAGCTGAAATGAAAAAAAAGATGGTACGAAGAACGATTAAATTAAGTAAAGATATACGAGAAAAAAATAGCAATGCGGAAGCATAAGCGATCGCAGAAAAAAAGGAAATTGCCATTCCGGACCGCCAACTGAAAATAAAAGCTGCTTCTGCAATACACCATATAAAAAAATAATAAAAATCGGATTGCAAATGATGATGAGTATACACAAGAGCGAAAATTGAAAAGAAATCAACGGGTAGAATTGCTTTCCAAATCAGTGATATGTGCTGCTCGTATCGTAACGCCCCGAAGAGAAGTGTAGACGACGACAGAAAAAAAACAGCAAACACGAAAAAATCTATAGAATGAATGGTTGTATTGGATAAAAAAGAAATTACCGGAATGAAACAAGCAGTTGCCAAATGGGCAGCAATAATCAGGCGAGTTGGATTTTGCAGCAAACGGTGTAATTTCATTGGTATGGGAACCGAACTCCTTTCTTATGGAGATCGTATAGAAAGCTATTTCAGAATACATTATAGCAGAAGGAAGATTTTTTCAAAAGTTATTTGTTTACGTAATAATTTTCAAAAGTATGACAGTGATACCTTGCTTATACCATGATATGATAAATTTAACAGAAAATCATTTGATATTCGGGAATATGGTAAAATTTGTCCGATAGCTAACCGCAACTAAATACTCCCGCTTTTGCAAGCGGGAGATAAGTGCAGCTCAAGCTCCTGGATAAGTTCATCTAAGAATCAGATGGAGTAAAAACTCCACCTGATTCAAGTTTCACTTTATCTTTCATATGGAGGAGTTTTACGGAATGAAAGAAGTTCATGTTACAGATGCGATTGGAATGATACTGGGGCATGACTTGACCAAAATTGTCCCAGGTGAATTTAAAGGGCGTCTATTCAAAAAAGGCCATCGAATCCGTGAAGAGGATATTCCCCAACTTCTCAATATAGGAAAAGAGCATATTTTTGTTATGGAAATACCGCCTGGCTATGTTCACGAAAATGATGGTGCGCAACGAATGGCGGAAATGACTCCGATGGCAAATGTGAATGTTTCAGAACCGCATGAGGGGAAGGTAGTTGTAAAATCAAACATTCACGGTTTATTTCGTGTAAATCCGGATCGTCTGTATCAATTGAATTGTATCGGTGAGTTAGCCGTTGTGACGAAGAAGACTTTTACTGTTGTAAAAGAAAACGATTCGGTTGCTGCCTTTCGGGTGATACCGCTAATCGTAAAGGAGTCAAAATTATTCCAAATGGATACGATTGTTAACCGGAATACGTCGGATGTTTTTCTGGAAGTTCAGCCATTTCGTTCGTTGCGTGTAGGAATTGTCACTACAGGGAGCGAAATAGCAAAAGGGAGAATCGAAGACCGTTTTGGTCCAGTGATTAAGCGAAAGGTCGAATCATATGGCGCATTCGTTCATCGGCAAATCATTGTAGGTGATGAACAGGCGCGAATCGTGGAAGCGTTAGAAACGCTGCGAGACGAAGGGTGTGAGTTGTTAATCTGTACTGGTGGAATGTCAGTAGACCCGGATGACAGAACTCCAAGCGCGATTCGAACGTTTGCGACACAGGTGATCGGCTATGGGATTCCCATGCTGCCGGGTACGATGTTGATGTTGGCATATCATCATGATATTCCCGTCTTTGGGTTGCCCGGTGCGGTCATGTTTGATGCGCAAACATCCTTTGATTTTCTATTGCCGCGGGTACTGGCAGGATGCTCGATTCAAGCCAATGATTTGGCAGAGTTAGGTCATGGCGGATATCTCTAGTATATCGATTCAAAAATCCACTTAATATTTTTATATTTTGGTATAATAAGATCATCGAAAGATGATCGGAGAGATACCCATGGCACGTTCCAAAAAAGCAGCACTCTTGTTAACTGAAGAAGATAAACAATACCTTCAAAAAATCTGTAATTCTCGAACCGAACAGGTGCGCCGTGTGGAGCGTGCAACGATTCTTCTTCACTATGCCGATGGGATGAGTTCGCCTCAGATTGCCAAACGGATGGGAATTAGCGTACCTAACACAGATAAATGCATTAAGAAAGCACTCCAATTCGGTGTGAGACAAGCATTGGAAGATTTTAAACGTTCCGGTCGTCCAGTGGAATTAACACCGGAAGCCCGAGCGTGGATTGTGTCTCTCGCTTGTCAAAAACCTAAGGAACTGGGGTACTCATATGAATTGTGGACCATGAGCCTGCTTGCCCAACACGTTCGCCAACATGCAATGGCAGAAGGTCATCCCAGCGCAGCGCGAATGGCGAAAGGAACCGTTTCGCGCATCCTTTCGTCTCATGACCTGAAACCGCATAAAGTGTCGTATTACGTAGAGCGCAGAGATCCTGATTTCGATACCAAACGTGCGCAGGTGCTGCATGTCTATCAACAGGTCGAATGGAAGATCGAAAATGACAACTTTCAAATGTCCTGTGATGTTGTTGTCTCATACGATGAAAAACCTGGGATCCAAGCCATCGGGACAACTTCGCTTGACTTGCCGCCGGTTCCCGGTGAGCATCCGACGATTTCCCGAGATTATGAGTATGTGCGCCATGGTACAGTGACGCTCATGGCGGCTATCGATCTTGTTAGCGGCGAAGTACTCGGATCGGTTGTGGATCGCCATCGCAGTCGGGAATTTGTTGACTTTCTAAAAATGCTTGATACCCATTATGAACCAGACTTACGAATTCAAGTTGTTTTAGATAATCATTCCGCCCATACATCCAAGGAGACAAGAGCGTACTTAGATACGGTTCCCAATCGCTTCGAGTTCGTGTTCACTCCCAAGCATGGTTCTTGGCTCAACGTGATTGAAACTTTCTTTTCCAAAATGTCGCGCTCTTTCCTTCGCGGAATTCGGGTTGCGTCCAAGGAAGAATTAAAAGAACGGATTGAACTCTACTTGAAAGAAATCAATGCCAATCCGATTCCGTTTCGTTGGAAATATGGCATGGAATCTGCCGCAAAGTAGCATGTTCAATTTAAAGCTTATTTTTGAATCGATCTACTAGTCTCTGAAATACATAGGGATCCAGAGCGGGAGAAATCAGTTGCGGAAAATGCAAAATTGAAGGAATGTGAACTTTATCTAACAACGAATGGATGTAAGGGTTGAAACGGAGATCGGCATATTGCCCCACTATCCACAGCGTTGTATCATAAAATCAATCCACTTTTGATTCCATGGGAAAAACATCAGGATAGGTTCCCGCAGATTTTTTCGTCCGGAATGTTCGGGATATGTGTGATTGGAACAAATGACTGTTATGGAAAATTATTTGGGTGGATAGGAGGAGATCCTCGTGCTTTCAAACATTGGACTGCCAGGTCTCATATTAATTCTGGTGCTCGCATTGATTATCTTTGGACCTAGCAAGCTGCCGGAGATCGGACGGGCTTTCGGACGCTCTTTAAAAGAATTTAAAGATGCAACCAAAGACTTAACGTCTGAAATTACAGAAAAAAACGAAGAAAAAAGAGGGTAATTGGATGTCTGATTCAGAAATGGGTCTTGTCCAACACCTGGAGGATCTGAGGAAACGTTTAATTCTTACACTTGTTTTTTTTGTTCTGGCACTCATTGTCAGTTTTCTTTTCATCGGGAAAATTTATGGATTTCTGATTCAACCGTTATTAGGTGCACAATTGACTGTGTTGGGGCCTGCTGAATCGATTCGCGTCTACTTTACACTGGCAGGCGTATTTGCGCTTGGTCTGACGCTTCCATATGCGCTGTACCATGTTTGGAGGTTTGTTTCTCCGGCGTTGACGGAAAAGGAAAAGAAAATAACGTTTCGTTATATACCGGCAGTATTTTTGATGTTTGTCGCAGGAATTGTTTTCGGATACTTTGTTGTGTTCCATATGTTATTGCGTGTTTTGCTGCAGATTTCGAGAGAGAATTTTAGCGTCATGTTGACGGCGGGCAACTATTTTGGCTTTTTAATTGATATTACGCTGCCTTTTGGATTTCTATTTGAAATGCCGATCGTTGTTATGTTTTTAACGAAAATCGGTATTGTTAATCCGATACGTTTGGCTAAAATGCGAAAATATGCATATTTTATCTTGGTGATTGTGGCATCCATGCTAAGTCCTCCGGAATTGGTATCGCATCTCAGTGTAGCTGCGCCTATGATTTTGTTGTATGAAATCAGTATTTGGATATCAAGAATCGTTTATCGTAAACAATTGTTGATGCAACAATCGTATGAAGAACATTATTCGAGTGAAGAAGCGTAGGACAAACTAAATGGCGAGATGGGAGCAGTAACAGAGCAGGAATGGCCGGATTGCCTGCCCTGTTATTTTTTTTGGTAGTACTGAGCGATCGTAGCCTGTCGCTGTATCAATTGCTCTAATCGTTGCGACAAGCCTTTGGAAATATCTGATACCGTTTGCGTCATTTGTGTATACATGTTTTTGGCAGCCGGATCTATTGTATCTAACGAAGCTTTATGAAGCTCTGCATGTAATTGTTCTGCTTGTATCAAGATCGTTTGCAATTTTGAAATGGTTGGCATACATGATTTCGTTCCTTCCAAACAATGTTTTCGAAGTTTTCAAAAAATTCCCGATCCCTTTGCATATGTGCTCGACTTCTACAAATGGATGTATATCTCTGCAGCGGATGTTTAACGGGAATCTATTTTGTTAAAACTGTAAGTTAGTTTAATCAGTTCCGGATGAAACCATGCATCAAGTTAAACGTATATACAATTTAGGGTGTATTTTTTGTACACAGAGTACATTTCTTGTATAAAAACGCAAGACGGTTGCAGACGGAAGCTTTTCAGGAACAATTGGACTCCGACATTGTCTGTCATCTTAATTTAAAGAGGATGTTCAAAAAGTAGTCAAAACTCCACGGCGGATTGCTTTGCCGAATCCCAAAAAGGCTTACTCATGTACCAAACACGTACACTCCGTCGCCTTTTCGCGCTTCGGCTTCGCACTCCTTGTGTCTTACTTAACCACTTTCTGAACACACACTTTAAAGAGATGCAATCGGAAAAATAGGAAGGTGATCAAGTATGCGACATTTCAAAAATCGTATCGAAATATTTGGCATTCTGGGTTTGGTAATTTGTGTGACGACAGGAATCCTCAGCATTTATGAGCATTTTCACTCATTTTAATACGGAAAGAATCCCAACAAATTCTGAATGACAGAAAAAAATTTATTTTTTTTAAAAAAATTTTGTTTACCCCATTGCAAAGATAAAAAGAAATGACTAATATAATTATTGGAATTAGCACTCGAGTGAAGTGAGTGCTAACAACATAAAAGATTCATCATCCAAAACCAAAAAAATAAGGGAGGGTTTTGCATGATCAAACCATTGGGTGACCGTGTTGTCATCAAATCAGTTGAAAAAGAAGAAAAAACAGCAAGTGGTATCGTATTGCCGGATACTGCGAAAGAAAAACCGCAGGAAGGTGAAGTAATCGCTGTTGGTCCTGGCCGTTATGAAGATGGCAAGCGCGTAGAATTGGATGTGCGCGTGGGTGACCGCGTGATCTATTCCAAATATGCGGGAACAGAAGTAAAGTATGACAACACCGAATACTTGATCTTGCGTGAAAGTGATATTTTAGCAGTTGTTGAAAGATAATTTTTCTGTTAAGTAAGACCTTTTATACATTACATATTTTGGGGAGGTTATTCACGTGGCGAAAGAAATTAAGTTTCGTGAAGATGCGCGTCGTGCAATGTTGCGCGGAGTAGATGCTCTTGCAGATGCAGTAAAAGTGACTCTCGGACCTCGTGGACGCAACGTTGTCTTGGAGAAGAAATTTGGCTCTCCGCTGATTACAAATGACGGTGTAACCATTGCGAAAGAAATCGAATTGGAAGATGCTTTTGAAAACATGGGTGCGCAACTCGTAAAAGAAGTTGCAACCAAAACAAACGATGTAGCCGGTGACGGTACAACTACTGCAACTGTGCTTGCACAAGCATTGATTCGCGAAGGCTTGAAAAACGTTACGGCTGGCGCGAACCCAATGGTGCTTCGCAAAGGAATCGAAAAAGCAGTTATAGCTGCTGTTGCAGAAATCAAAGCTATTTCCAAGCAAGTAGAAGGCCGCGAAAATATTGCACAAGTTGCTGCAATCTCTGCTGGCGACGAAGAAATCGGTTCTTTAATTGCAGATGCAATGGAAAAAGTGGGGAAAGATGGCGTTATCACTGTTGAAGAGTCCAAAGGCTTCACAACAGAACTCGAAGTTGTTGAAGGTATGCAATTCGACCGTGGCTATATTTCTCCATACATGGTAACTGACGCTGATAAAATGGAAGCTGTTCTCGATGAGCCATATGTCTTGATCACTGACAAGAAAATCGGCAACATCCAGGAGATACTTCCTGTTCTCGAGCGTGTGGTTCAATCCGGTCGTCCGCTTTTGATCATCGCTGAAGATGTAGAAGGCGAAGCGCTTGCTACACTCGTAGTAAACAAACTCCGTGGAACATTTACAGCAGTGGCAGTAAAAGCTCCTGGATTTGGCGATCGTCGTAAAGCAATGTTGCAAGACATTGCAATTCTTACAGGCGGTCAAGTCATCAGCGAAGAAATTGGTCTCGAACTGAAGAGTACTACGATCGATCAATTAGGCCGTGCACGTCAAATTCGTGTAAGCAAAGAAAATACGATCGTTGTGGATGGGTCTGGCAACACCGACGATATCAATGCTCGTGTAAATCAAATCAAAGTTCAATTGGAAGAAACAACTTCTGACTTTGATCGTGAAAAATTGCAAGAGCGCCTTGCAAAACTCGCCGGCGGCGTAGCGGTCATTAAAGTTGGCGCAGCTACTGAAACCGAATTGAAAGAAAAGAAACTCCGCATCGAAGACGCTCTGAATGCAACGCGTGCGGCAGTTGAAGAAGGTATCGTAGCAGGTGGCGGCACAGCACTTGTAAATGCCATCCGTGCTCTTGACAATGTAAATGTTTCCGATGACGAATTGACAGGTGTAAATCTTGTCCGTCGTGCTTTGGAAGCGCCGATTCGTCAAATCGCCGACAATGCAGGTCTTGAAGGATCCGTCATCGTTGAGCGTTTAAAGAAAGAAGCTGTTGGTATTGGCTTCAATGCAGCAACGGGTGAATGGGTGGACATGATCAAAGCCGGTATCGTTGACCCGGCTAAGGTTACACGTTCTGCACTTCAAAACGCAGCAAGCGTTGCAGCGATGTTCCTCACAACAGAAGCGGTTGTCGCTGACAAACCGGAAAAAGATAAAGCACCTGCAGGCATGCCTGGCGGTATGGACGGTATGGGCATGATGTAAGATCGTAATCTTGATTGACGATTACGAATCGTTTTAAACGTTTTGCAAACAGGGAGAATCCTAAGCAATAGGGATTTTCCCTGTTTTTATTTTTGCAATTCTAAAGAACTGTCATAATAATGGAAAAATGGAGCGGAATTGTTAATGGATTATGGATGCTCCTTTTGTTGAGAACATGTATGATAGAAGTAGAGATTGGACAGATGAAATTGCGGATACGCGTTTGATTATTTGTCGCTAGTTTGTTGGTTGTTACTGATTGGTTATTACTTATTTGTTGGTGCTTGTTAGTTGTTGCATATCAGAAAATTGAATGTCATTACCATAAGGGGGAGTAGGAAATGAAACTGTACACTCGCACAGGGGATCAAGGAATGACTGGAGTCGTGGGCGGCCGAATTCGAAAAGATGCCATTCGGGTTGAGGCATATGGGACCGTCGATGAATTGAATGCGGTCATTGGCCAGGCGATCAGTGAGCTTGATCCAAATGTTTTCCACGATGTAATACGTGAGTTGACGGAAATTCAGCTTGAATTGTTTGATGCAGGAGCGGATTTGGCCAATGTGACGAAAAACCCTGCATACAAAATTGCCGGCAGCATGATTGATCGTTTGGAAGTGGCAATGGATACATACGAGAAGGAAATCCCGCCGATTCGGCGTTTTGTCTTGCCGGGTGGCTCCAAAGCTGCCGCCGTTTTGCATGTGGCGCGTGTCGTTGCACGCAGAGCGGAACGCAGAGTCGTTACTTTGGCCGAACAAGAAAGCATAAATTTGGAAGTTCGCAAATACTTGAATCGCTTATCCGATTATTTATTTATGATTGCTCGTTTGGCAAATGCCAGACAAGGGATTTCCGATATCGAATATGTACGCGGAGGAGACGTTTTTAAATAGGGAGTATTTGCATACGAATCGATCCTGATTTTAAATTCCATTATATACCTGTAAGAAAAAGGATGGTATAGTAGAGTGGTGTGCCAGGGAACAAAGTCCATGGTAACTTCGTCTAAATAGGAGAAGGCAGAAAGGGGAATGGTTTCTGTCGTGATCGACATGTTTAAAGGTAAAGACAAAAAAAACATTCTGAATGACCTGGTCATGGAGTATGGTGATACGGTTTTGCAATTGGCATTCTTTTATTTGCATGATAAAGGACTTGCTGAAGATGCATTCCAGGAAGTATTTATAAAAGTATATAATCATTTGGAGAATTTTCGCGGCGACAGCAGTCTTAAGACTTGGATCTGCAAAATCACTGCAAATGTATGCAGAGATCGAGTCCGCTCCTGGTCCTTTCGCAATTTGCTGTACTATGGTGATGATACGGTTTATTCTACAATTGACAATCATTATGCAGATGATTCGGATTTGCATGGGTTTGATCGCGAACAAGTTTTGGAAGCTATTTTGAATTTGCCAGTCCCCTTACGTGAAGTGATTGTATTGTATTACTATAAAGACTTTGACACAAAGGAAATCGCTTCGATTCTGAAAATATCCGAAGGAACGGTTCGCAGTCGGATGCACCGCGCCAGAGAAAAATTAAAGAAGACACTTGAGGAAGGAGGGGTACAATTTGAAGCAAAAGCATCCAGATAATATCGATCAGGCTTTGGCGATTGTGAAAGAAGCAGCAAATGAATCCGTCTTTAAAAATTGGACAGTCACTGATCAGATGAAAGATTCGCTATTTCAGGCAATTGAATTGCAAGAACGAAATGGTACTGTGAAGCAAAATCGGAGAATGTCCAATATCGCCAAAGTGAGTCTTCTCGCATGTGCAGGGATTGCACTGCTTTTTGTCACTCCTCAATTCCGTGAAGTGGTTCAACATCTTATACAACATTCGCAATCGTCGTCAAATTCTCCAAATGCAACTTCGAGTCGGTCAACGGATCGCCGCAAATCCGATACTGCGCAAAGCTCTGTGTCTGCAACCGATTCAAAACACATGGGGAAGGAAGCACAGAATCCATCAACTGGAAATTCGCAAAAACTTGCTGTTGCGGATGAAACGAAACCAAATCTTAATTTAAGTATAGGAATGAGTCGAAGCAGAACGCCCAGTATGCAGCAAATCCCTGAACAACCGTTGGAAAAACAACCTGCTTCTAGCAAAAGGACCCAACTTCAAGGGAATATAAATGCGACTGGCACACAAGTATCGGTTCCTGACAATGCAGCTACGGCAAAAGAAAAGCCAGCGAATTTACAAGCACAAAGCAAAGCTCAAAAATTGGATAGCCCGCAATCCGTTCAGCCACATCCATCCGGCATTCGTTCGACCGGCCTTGTGGCTGATACAAATTCGAATGCCCGGCCAAATGCCAATCAGTCGATTCTAAAACAAATACAATATTTGGTCAAGCAAGACTTTCTGGTGAAAGTTCTTGGGCAAAATGGTATGGTATCCCTGTACAAACTGCCGTCAGCACATACGATATATTGTACAAGAATTGCTTCGAATCGCATCGGAGTCTATGTGAATGATTCTGAAAAATTGCCTATGCAATTGACGGCAGACGAATGGCGGTCATTGGTTCAGTCTGGATCGATTCATATATTGCCATATGAAGGAATTGTTACGGATACGATTCCGCAACAGGCAGTTGCAATTGTTCCCAATGATCCAGTCCGGCAATCGATCGAGACATTAGGAACCGAACATCTGCTATATGGAGTACAACTGCCAAATGGTGGTGTCCTTTTTTTGACGGCAGATTCGAATTCGTCTTCAGTCGTACCGAGTGTGATTACGGCTTGGCCGCAATCCGGAATTCATATGGCGGATTATGTTCAGTATCCTGATTTAATCTTCCAGCCGGCTTTTTCAAATATTGGCTGGGGACAGTTGCAAAGTGAAGTTCATTGGGTAAGAATGAGTGATGCTGCGTATCGACAGTGGCAGCAAACGCGGCACAAATAAGCGAAAGAGCGAAAGACTTGGCCCCAAAATATAAGTATAAGTGCGTGTTCAAAAAGTGGTTAAGTAAGACACAAGGAGTGCGAAGCCGAAACACGAAAAGGCGACGGAGTGTACGTGTTTGGTACATGAGTAAGCCTTTTTGGGATTCGGCAAAGCAATCCGCCGTGGAGTTTTGACTACTTTTTGAACATCCTCTATAAGCAAGTTTGTTTGAGTCATTTCTTAAGGATGGATGAATTGGCAAAAAATATGCGGAATGTTTTTTAGAAAACTACCCATATTAGTACTACCACAGTGATTGTGGTACACACAAATCTTAAAGGAGTGATAGTAAATGGCAAACAACAACAACTTGGTTGTAGGAAATGCAGCTAAAGCTCTGGATCAAATGAAGTACGAGATTGCGTCAGAATTCGGTGTTCAATTGGGTGCTGACACAACTTCCCGTCAAAACGGCTCTGTTGGTGGAGAAATCACAAAGCGTCTGGTTGCCTTTGCTGAACAACAGCTTTCTGGTCGTTAATCGGTAGTACAAGTAAATATAGATGAGAACGCCCTTCCGCAAGGAAGGGCAACTTATTTTTATGCGCCTGTTTTAAAATTACCGCAAAATTCTATTTTACGATGCACCATGCTGCCGGATCATCGCTGCAATGCTTGAGCGGATGGGTCAACAGCAAAATCTTTCACATGCCAAGTGGTGTCTTTCTGGAGAGAAATAAGCAGGGAATGCCCGTTTGCTTGATAGAGGTAATTTGCTTTTGTGCCAGATTCGTTGATCGTTTTCAGTGTTACTACCTGGGTGTCATCCGATTGTAAAAATGATAAAGATTGTTTTAGATTGTTGTAATCGGTGATTGCTGATGTTGACCAAGTAAAAGGAATATAGGTTAGGCCGCTTGCCACATTTGGATTCACGGAAATGCTGCGCAGATAATAAATCGATTCTACCGCATCAACGCGCGGATTGCTGTTCATATCGGTCGGAGTAAAGACACTGGATGTATACGAATCAATTGTGTTAAATTCTTTCGTGTTCGGATTATATTCTTCAACCACGTTTTTGGAACTGTCATCTTTTTGCCCATCTGCTGCAACCAAATCCCAAGCGTATGTGCGGTTGCTGATAAATACGTCTAATTTTCCATCCTGGATCCAAGTGAGCAGACCGTTATCTGCAAAAAATTTAGTAAAGACTTCCGGTTGGCTGTTTTGCAAATCAAATAGATAGTTGTATTCAGAGTGAGCACCAACAATACCGCCAATTTCAATCAAGGTTCCACTTGACAATGGAATGGCTGATGCAGACGTGGGGAAATCGATATTGGAAGAAAACTTCACGATCGTATGATTAGGCGAAATGAAATAAATCGTTCCTGGTTTGTTTTTCATCCAGTCGGGTTTCGTTTGTACCACAAGATAGGATTTCCCGTTTTCAAACTGTACGATGTCTGCAGCGCCGATGGCTTCATTTGGATAAGCTTGCGCAAACCATGGCAGCAGCCCATGGTATGGGCCGTTGATCCAATTGATAGTAACAGTGTTTGTCGTTCCGTCCCAACCTACAACCGCTCCCAAATGTTCAGCAACGAATCGGGCAGGGACATAGATATGTCCATTATAGTTAATGGCAACATAAGAGGAATCAAGGGTAACCGGTTGCCCGTTAAATACAAAGTTTATCTGTTGCGGATCAACTTTTATTTTGGATGCTGAGATCTGAATATAGGGAGTTGGTGCACCGGTTTGACCGGTTCCGGTGGTGAATGCAACCGTATGTGTATCGGAGTTCCACGTTGTGTCAACGCCCATATTCTCTGCTACAAAGCGTACGGATACATAGACATGGCCGTTATAGTTGATAGGAGCGTACTCATGATCCGGATAAATATAGCTGTTATTGAACTGAAAAACGGCCGGGCTTGTTGTTGCAGTCAGAGTTGTCGCATGTACATCAGAAACAGATCCGAATGATATTCCACCCGCAAGTATAGCGGATGTGCCTAAAAACCTACACAATTTCCACAGAATGCTGGATACTGCCATCGATTCGTCTCCTCTCAAAATTTGCAAATGTTCGAAATGTACAGTTGGAAAAAGCGAATAACTTTTTTTCGGAAAACGGAAGCGTCCGCTATGTCGCTAGGCTGCTAGTCGCCGAAACCGAGACATTTATCTTCTTATGTATATTTTTGATCAGTGACAAAATGTTATATGGTTGGGAATCGAATCCGATTTTTTATCATCAGATGATATTTGAATTCCGTATTCGAGTACGGTTCCGGTGATGAAAAAAACAAGTTTTCGAGAAACATTTCCGGTTTGCTAATCTATCATTTGCAGTAAATTTTCGACAAATTATCGATAAATTGTCGTAAAATCACAGAATCTCTAAATTTCTTGCCGAAATCGACAGGGTTTTTTCAAAAAATGTCGAAGTATTAACGTCGACTTTGTATATAGAACGTCTAGTAAACTATTACTTTTTAATTTTCACTTTCAAAAACTGTTCTGCTAATGAAAGTACAAGAAAGGGGAAGCTAGACAAACGATGTGGTCATCACGCAAGAATGTAACATATGTTGCCACGGCAGCTGTTTTGCTGGCGGGGCTTTTGTTTCCTGAAATGTCTTCTGCTGATGAATTGCAGACAAGCCAACAGCAATATCAGCAGATGCAGCAAGCCAAACAGCAGCAGCAGCAGCAAGTCGCTCAATTACAATCCAAAGAACATACCATCGGCAATCAGATTCAAGTGATTGAAGGTCAATTGCAGGATACGGAAAATAAAATTTCCAGCCTTAAGCAACAAATCGCCCAACTTGATACACAGATTAGCCAAATGAAAGCGAAAATTGAAACAACGCAAAAATTATTGGAACAGCGGGATGAATTGCTGAAGCAGCGGATTCGGGTAATGTACGAGAATGGGACGACTTCCTATTTGGATGTGATCTTGTCATCTACCAGTTTTTCTGATTTTCTCGATCGGTTGTCAACACTCAGCCTGATCGCTGATCAAGATAAAAAAATACTGGAAGAGATCAAGAAACAAAAACTCGCCCTTCAACAGCAGCAGAATCAACTGCAAAGCGATCAGCAGCAACGGCAGCAGTCGTATTCCCAATTGCTTGTGTTGCAGCAAACCCAAGAACAACAAAAGTCGCAAAAACAAGTGGCATTATCCCAAGTACATACACAGCGAATACAAGAAGAGAAAAAGATAAACGAAGAGCAAACAGCCATGAATCAATTGGCTGCGCAAATTCAAACGATGTTGGCGCAGCAACGGGCAGCATCCTCTTCTTCCTCATCATCAGGAGGCGCCGCACAGCATGGAAGCGGCTCATGGCTCTGGCCTGTGCCTGATTCCCATGTCGTGTCATCGGATTACGGCTGGCGAACCCTGTTTGGCGGACGCGACTTCCATGCGGGGATTGATATTGCGGCCCCGATTGGTACAAAGATTGTGGCAGCCGCAGATGGTGTGGTGTTATTTGCAGGACCCGCTTCCGGCTATGGCCACTGGATTGTCATATTGCATCCCGATGGTTTGATGTCGATCTATGGACACATGTATGGGAATGAATTATATGTTTCAAAAGGACAATCGGTAAAAGCCGGTCAGGTGATCGCAGCGGTTGGCAGTGATGGAGAAGCGACAGGTCCGCACTTGCATTTTGCAGTCGCCAATGGAATCACAAACGGAAGAATGGATACGTTAAATCCATGGAATTATTTAAAGTAGACAGATACTCTTGTTGCAAGGTGTTCGGTTTTCGACAGGAGTTTATTTTCGGATAGGATCCAGAAAGAGAAGTGGAGTTTTCCAATGGCACAACAAAGAGATTTTGTAGCAGTATTGGATTTTGGCAGTCAATACAATCAATTGATTACGCGGCGGATTCGCGAAATGCAAGTCTATTCGGAGTTGTTGCCGCATACGACCACAGCAGAGACGCTTCGTTCCATGGGGGTAAAAGGAATCGTTTTTTCCGGCGGACCCAAAAGCGCATATGAAGCGGATGCGCCGACAGTTGATCCGGAAATTTTTGAATTGGGCATACCGATCTTGGGAATTTGCTACGGCATGCAATTGATTGCACATCGATACCAAGCAAAAGTGCAGCGCGCGTCTGTTCGGGAATATGGAAAAGCGGAGATTGAAGTTGTACAAGCATCCGGTATTTTTCAGGAATTGCCTGCCCGGCAGCAAGTGTGGATGAGCCATAGCGATCTGGTGGAAGCGCCGCCGGCCGGCTTTGCTGTCGATGCCCAAACAGACCATGCGCCGGTGGCGGCGATGAGCAATCGGGAAAAACAAATGTATTGCGTGCAATTTCATCCGGAAGTGAACCATTCCGAATACGGAGCGCAAATGATTCGGAACTTCTTATATGACGTTTGTGGTTGTACAGGAAATTGGAAAATGTCTTCATACGCAGAAGAAGCGATTGCAGCGATCCGGGAAAAAGTCGGCGACAGAAAAGTATTGTGCGCATTGTCTGGCGGCGTTGACTCTTCTGTTGCTGCAGTACTTGTCCACCGTGCCATCGGTGAAAATTTGACATGCATGTTCGTGGATCATGGATTGCTTCGCAAAGACGAGGCAGATCTTGTCATGCAGACATTTGCGGAAGGATTTCACATGAATGTGGTGAAAATCGACGCTTCCGAACGTTTTCTCAATCGTTTGGAAGGCGTTGCAGACCCGGAGCGCAAACGGAAAATCATCGGCGAGGAATTCATCCGGGTATTCGAAGAAGAAGCGAAAACACTTGGTCAATTTGACTTCCTTGCACAAGGGACCTTGTATACGGACATCATCGAAAGCGGTACGGCGACAGCAGCCACGATCAAATCCCACCACAATGTGGGAGGACTGCCGGAAGAATTTGATTTTGAATTGTTGGAGCCGTTAAATTCCCTGTTTAAAGATGAAGTTCGGGCATTGGGTGAAGAATTGGGCATTACGCGGGAAATCGTCTGGCGGCAGCCGTTTCCTGGACCAGGGCTGGCGATCCGGATTATTGGCGAAGTTACAAAAGAAAAGCTGGAGATTTTACGCGAAGCGGATTATGTACTGCGGGACGAGATCAAAAAGTCAAACCTTGAGAAAGAAATCTGGCAGTATTTCACTGTGTTGCCAGGTCTTCGCAGCGTAGGAGTCATGGGGGATGAGCGTACATATTCATATACGATTGGCATTCGTGCCGTGACGTCAAAAGATGGCATGACTGCCGATTGGGCGAGAATTCCTTACGATGTATTGGAGCGAATCTCCAATCGGATTGTCAATGAAGTTCCGGATGTCAATCGGATTGTGTATGATATCACTTCCAAGCCACCCGCTACCATTGAATGGGAATAAGGAATTGGCAATAAAGGAAACACTACAGAAATACGAATAATCAATATGCATTTTTGAAAAACGTTCGGTTTTAATTGACGAATTTTGTCGTATCGTGATATACTCTGGTTGAAAATTTTAGAACTCGTATAAGCTCGATAATGTGGTTCGAGCGTTTCTACCTAGTCGCCGTAAATGACTGGACTACGAGCCGAAATGGATCTGGAGAGACCGATATGCAAAATATTCTGCATATGAAGTGCCGACCCAGGCTATAGGTTTGCTCGTTTTGCGAGTGAAGTCTATGACCTGGGTTTTTGGTTTTTCTTTGGTTTTTCTCCCTATTCTTTTGGCTGAATGTTCCTATACATTTTCATTCATTTGGGAAATATATGGAGGGGAGTTAACGTTCGATTTTTTTGATTAAAGGAAACGATTGTACAGAAAGAAATGCACGAAAGGAATAGGATGTGCGGATGAAATGTACGGAAAAAGTGTACAGAGCGGAAAAGTACATAGAAAGGATGGTTTAGATGGATAAACTGTTTCGTTTAAAAGAAAATAAAACAACGGTAAGAACAGAAATCCTTGCTGGGCTTACGACGTTTATTACGATGGCTTATATATTGATTGTCAACCCTATTACCTTAACCGCCGGCGGCGGCACAGGCATGGATTTTAATGCGGTGTTTGTAGCAACTGCAATCGGTGCAGGTCTTGTTACCATTCTGATGGGGTTGTTTGTGAATTTTCCGATTGCATTGGCACCGGGAATGGGGTTGAACGCATATTTTGCGACTGTCATTTTGAGCTCCGGCGGCAAAATCACTTGGCAGATTGGGTTGGCAGCCGTATTTATTTCCGGTATCATCTTTATTATTTTGACTTTGACGAAGATTCGCCAAATGATGTTGGTGGCGATCCCAAAGTCTTTACGTGCAGCTACAACTGTCGGGATTGGCTTGTTCATAACGATTATCGGTTTTAAAAACAGCGGCCTCTTGTCTGCCTTTTATATCGGAAAGAATGCGGTCAAATCATTACATCCGATAAACGGTATGGATTGGTTGCTGCAATTGGGAAATTTCGTTCATGATAAAAGTGTATTGCTTACGTTGATCGGTCTTTTGATTACTTCTGTTTTGATGGTCATGCGCGCTCCTGCCTCCATCCTGTTGGGAATTGTCATTACGACTATCATTGGCATACCGATGGGAATTACAGATGTATCTTCATTGGCGAAAGCGCATTGGATTCCTGATTTTTCACATGTCGCATTTGGCAGACTGGATCTTGCCGGTGCGCTGAATACAGGGTTGTTGACAATCATCTTCACATTTACATTTGTCGAGTTGTTCGATACGTTCGGCACATTGACCGGAACAGCCGCAAAGGCAGGGCTTTTGGACAAGCCGGATGGAAATGAAAAGATCGGCCGCGCCATGTTGGTGGATGCTGCCGGTGTAAGCTTGGGCGCATTGCTTGGCACCAGTACGATAACGGCGTTTGTGGAAAGTGCATCCGGGGTTTCCCAAGGCGGACGCACCGGGTTGACCGCCGTCACATCCGGCGTATTTTTCTTGCTTTCTCTGTTTATCGCTCCGTTAGCGCTGTTGGTTCCTGGTGTCGCCACATCTCCTGCGCTAATCATCGTTGGTGTTTTGATGGCGGGAGCAGTAAGGGAAATCGATTGGGATGATTTTGTAAATGCCATTCCTGCATTTTTGACATTGATTATTATGCCGTTTACCTATTCGATTGCGAATGGGATTTCTTTTGGGATCATCTTTTATGTAGTATTGGCGCTCGCCAATAACATGGTTGGCGGAAAACACAAAATCCATTGGTTAATGTGGTTTCTGGCGATTTTGGTTGTTGTCCGGTTTTTGTTTACAGACATTAATGTATAGTAAAAATGAGAATTTCGTATATCAACTTAGCGCATCTGGCGGATTGTCTCGCTAGATGTGCTTTTAAATGCGAACAATCGCGTCGATTTCAGTGTGCATTGTTCGTATTTTTGTTGACATTGTCACAACTTATTTGATACACTTGGAATGAATTTCAGAAGATTGATGGAAGTTCTTTGAAAGAATCGATGGAAGTCCTTTGAAAGTTCTTTATGTGAATTATAGGAATGAATGCATACGTTTTGTGCTTGTAAATGAAAATAGTAACATGCTCGTATATGCTCAAGGATACGGCTTGAGTGTTTCTACCAGGTCACCGTAAATGATCGGACTACGAGTGGAAGTAGATCTAGGGAACCACCCCGACAGGAGATTTGGACCGAGCGATCTAGATGTGAAGATTTCTGCTGGCGGCTCCTCTTCACATTACACCGAAGGGATAAAAGCCCAGGCGGGTAGGTTTCACTCGCGTTCGAGTTGAAATTCTACCCGTCTGGGCTTTCTATATTTTTCGGAGGTGTGGTCATGCAAAATCCTGTAGTCGGAATTATCATGGGAAGTCAGTCAGATTGGGATACTATGCGTGAAGCTTGCAGCATCCTGGAAGAGTTGGCAATTCCTTTTGAAAAAAAAGTGGTTTCCGCTCATCGAACTCCCGATTTTATGTTTGAATATGCAGAAACGGCTGTGGAACGAGGACTGCAAGTCATTATTGCAGGTGCCGGCGGAGCGGCGCATTTGCCGGGAATGGTTGCAGCGAAGACGATTTTGCCCGTGATTGGAGTGCCTGTAAAGTCGTCGACGTTAAACGGGCTGGATTCCTTGCTGTCGATTGTGCAAATGCCGGCGGGAGTGCCTGTCGCAACAGTTGCGATCGGGAAAGCGGGCGCTGCGAATGCGGGATTGCTGGCTGCGCAGATGCTGGCAACCCAAGATCAGCAGTTGCGTGAGCGGCTCTTGCAACGAAGAGCTTCGATTCGCGACAAGGTATTGGAAAGTGGTGAATGGAATTGAGTCGACAAAAGCGCATTATCCCCGGTTCCACCATCGGGATTTTGGGCGGTGGACAGCTTGGACGAATGATCGCACTGAAAGCAAAGGAAATGGGCTACCGCATTGTGTGCATGGATGCCACGGAAGACTCGCCATGCGGACAAGTCGCGGATACGGAGTTTGTGGCACCGCTCGATGACTTGACAAGTGCCCGCCAACTGGCAAACAACAGCGATGTCATTACATATGAGTTTGAAAATGTCAGTGATGAAATGCTGGACATTTTGGAGAAAGAGTGCTATTTGCCGCAAGGGGCGGAATTGCTGACACTTACACGCCACCGCATTCGTGAAAAGCAAGCGCTGCAAACAATCGGAGCGCCAGTAGCACCTTGGCGGCCGATTGGCACCTGGCAGGATCTGCGGGAAGCTGTGAAGCAAATCGGCATTCCTTGTGTACTCAAGACAACAACAGGCGGATATGACGGAAAAGGCCAATATGTGATCCGCAAAGAAGAGGACCTTGAGGCGGCTTGGCAGACGCTCAGCCAATATGATTCTTTAGATAATGCCTCCTCCCTGGCAAAATGGATCTTGGAAGGGTGGGTGAATTTTGACAAGGAGCTGTCGGTAATTGCTGCCCGTTCACCCAGCGGAGAGATTCAGACGTTCCCGACCGCTGAAAATATCCATAAAGAAAATATATTGCATCAATCCATCGTGCCGGCGCGAATTCCTTCCGCTGTGGACCGGGCCGCACAAGAGTTGGCCCGAATGATTGCCGAAAAGCTGAATATCGTTGGGCTGCTTGCAGTCGAGATGTTCTGCAAAGGGGAGCAACTGCTCGTCAATGAGTTGGCGCCGAGACCGCACAACTCCGGCCACTATACGATGGATGCTTGTGTGACATCCCAGTTTGAACAGCATATTCGGGCGATTTGCGATTTGCCTCTGGGTGATCCGACATTACTGTCGCCCGTTGTGATGGTCAATGTATTAGGGGAGCATGTACAACCGCTTTTGAATCGGTTGCATCTTTTATCAAATGGGATCAAACTGCACCTCTACGGAAAGAAGGAAGCCATCGAAAAAAGGAAAATGGGTCATCTCAACGTTTTGGCGGAAACTGTGGAAGAGGCGCTTGCGACCATTGATCAGTTGGGAATTTGGGAGGAAAAGAAAACAAACGTCCCAAGCAGTACTCCAATGGTGTTCAAGTAACTGAATGACATCAGCGGCATTATAAAAATAGGCAGATGTGAAGGAAAAGAGAGGATAAACAACTATGATCGATCGTTATTCATTACCGGAAATGGCGAATATCTGGACATTGGACAACCGCTTTGCCATGTGGCTGGAAGTTGAAATTCTCGCATGTGAAGCGTGGGCAAAGTTAGGAGTCATACCAGAAGCGGATGTAAAATTGATTCGGGAAAACGCCCGTTTTACATCGGAGCGCGTTTTGGAAATCGAAGCGGAAACACGCCACGATGTGGTTGCCTTTACCCGTGCGGTCTCGGAATCATTAGGACCGGAACGGAAATGGGTGCATTATGGACTGACATCCACGGATGTTGTCGATACGGCTTTATCTGCACAAATTCGGCAGGCCAATGCAATCATTCGGGAAGATTTGCAAAACTTTATCCAAGTCTTAAAAACGCAGGCAAAAGCATACAAAGATACGGTGATGATGGGTCGTACACACGGTGTTCATGCAGAACCGACGACGTTTGGCCTGAAGCTTGCACTTTGGTATGCGGAGATGCTGCGCAACCTGGAGCGGTTTGAGCAGGCGGCAGAAACGATCGAATACGGAAAAATTTCCGGTGCCGTGGGAACGTATGCCAATATCGATCCGTTTGTAGAAGCATATGTGTGTGAGCAGTTGGGCTTAAAAGCAGCGCCTGTATCCACACAGACGCTGCAGCGGGATCGCCATGCTGCATACCTTTCCACTCTGGCACTGATTGGTACGACATTGGATAAATTTGCGACCGAAATTCGGGCGCTGCAGAAGACGGAGATGCGGGAAGCGGAAGAGCCCTTCTATAAAGGGCAAAAAGGTTCGTCTGCTATGCCGCACAAGCGCAATCCGGTGTCCTGTGAACAAGTTTCAGGCCTGGCGCGGATTTTACGCGGCAATATGCTGGCTGCCTATGAAAATGTGCCGCTGTGGCACGAACGGGATATTTCCCACTCGTCGGTCGAGCGCGTAATTATTCCCGATTCCACGATTCTCGTCAACTATATGTTGCGAAAAATGACCAATATCGTGAAAAATTTGACAGTTTTCCCGGAAAACATGATCCGCAACATGAATCGCACGTTTGGCCTGATTTATTCGCAACGGGTGTTGTTGGCGTTGATTGACAAAGGACTGGCACGGGAGACCGCATATGATGCGGTGCAGGCAAAAGCGATGCAGGCATGGGAAGAGCAGCGCTCCTTCCGCGAGTTGGTCGAGCAAGAACCGCTCGTAAAGGAATACCTGACAAAAGAAGAGTTGGATCATTGCTTTGACTATCATTGGCATTTAAAACATGTGGACACGATTTTTGAACGTTTGGGATTGTTAGAGTAGTTGCAGTTGTTTGTTGTTCTTGGGATCGAATGTGACACTGGTGAAAACAGGAGGCTGTCAATATGACACAGCAACATCTTTTATATGAAGGAAAAGCAAAACGGGTGTACAGGACGGAACATCCGGATCAATATATTGTTTCTTACAAGGATGATGCAACTGCATTTAACGGCGAGAAAAAAGCGACCATTCTCGGCAAAGGGGAACTTAACAACCGTATCAGCACGATATTTTTCAAACTGTTAAATGGACAAGGGATCCCTACACACTTCATTGAGCGGCTGTCAGACCGGGAACAGCTAGTTAAAAAAGTCACCATTATTCCGCTTGAAGTCGTTGTACGCAATATTGCTGCCGGAAGTTTGGCCAAGCGTCTGGGGATGGCGGAAGGCACCCAATTACGTCAGGCGGTCATTGAGTTCTATTATAAAAATGATGCACTCGGCGATCCTCTCGTGAATGATTCGCATATCGCGCTATTGGAATTGGCCACGCCGGAACAACTGCAACAAATTCAAGGAATTGCCCGGAAAATCAACGATATCTTGCAGGCGTATTTGTTGGAGCGGGAAGTGGTATTGGTGGATTTCAAATTGGAATTTGGCATCGATACGGCCGGTTCGATTCTTTTGGCCGATGAGATCTCGCCGGATACTTGCCGATTCTGGGATGCAAAAACACAGGAAAAGCTGGACAAAGACCGTTTTCGCAGAGATTTGGGCGGAGTGGAAGATGCATACAAGGAAATACTTCGACGTTTGGGAGGCGAGCAAGCATGATTTTGGCAAAAGTGTACGTAACGTTAAAGGAAAGTGTGTTGGATCCTCAGGGAACAGCCGTTCAACGGGCTTTGCAGCAACACGGATACGATGAAGTGCAGGATGTTCGGATCGGCAAATATATGGAAGTCCGTTTGAATCTTGCGGACAAGCAAGCGGCAACAGAACGGATTACCGCCATGTGCGAAGAACTATTGGCCAATTTGGTGATTGAATCCTATCGTTTCGAATTGTTTGAGGTGAACGCATGAAAACGGCAGTTGTAGTATTTCCAGGATCCAATTGCGATGTTGACGCAGTGCGGGCAATTGAAGATGTAATGGGATTGCAGGCGGATATGGTCTGGCATTCGGAAACAGATGTGTCGGCATATGATTTCATTTTCTTGCCCGGCGGATTTTCCTATGGCGATTATTTGCGCACAGGTGCGATTGCCCAGTTTTCTCCGATTATGAAAGCCATTCGCGAGCAGGCGGAGCAAGGAACCTACATTCTCGGCGTTTGCAACGGCTTTCAGATTCTTTTAGAAGCAGGGCTTTTGCCTGGGGCCATGCGCCACAATGATCATTTGCAATTTCGCTGTGATATCGTTCCGCTCTCCGTTGAACAAGTGGATACGCCGTTTACGGGAAACTATCAAAAGGGTCAAATCATTCAAATTCCGATCGCGCACGGCGAAGGCAATTACTTTGCGGATGAGGAAACGTTAAACCAATTGGAACAGAATAACCAGATTCTATTCCGCTATCACGAAACAAATCCAAATGGTTCGGTTCGGAATATTGCCGGCATCTGCAATGCCAAGCGGAATGTCCTCGGCATGATGCCGCACCCGGAGCGTGCTGTGCATGAGTGGTTAGGTTCTGCAGATGGGCGCGCCATGTTCCAATCGATTTTGACAGCTTGGAGGGAGCAACATGCGTAAAGAACCAACACCAGAGCAAATTCAAAATGACCAGATTTACCGAACATTTGGTTTGACAGATGAAGAATATGCGCGAATCGTGGAGCTGCTTGGACGTCAGCCGAATTATGTGGAAACGGGAATCTTTAGTGTCATGTGGTCGGAACACTGTTCATACAAAAGTTCCAAGCCGCTTTTGAAGCGTTTCCCCACCAGCGGTCCGCAAGTTCTGCAAGGACCCGGAGAGAATGCAGGGATTGTGGATATTGGAGATGGTCAAGCGGTTGTATTCAAGATCGAGAGCCATAATCATCCATCTGCGATTGAACCGTACCAAGGCGCTGCCACTGGAGTAGGCGGGATCATTCGCGATGTATTCACAATGGGCGCGCGGCCGATTGCCGTTTTGAACAGCTTGCGTTTCGGAAATTTGGATACGGAC
Organism: Fodinisporobacter ferrooxydans; assembly: GCF_022818495.1. Classification (GTDB taxonomy): domain Bacteria; phylum Bacillota; class Bacilli; order Tumebacillales; family MYW30-H2; genus Fodinisporobacter; species Fodinisporobacter ferrooxydans. The sequence goes on from NZ_CP089291.1 coordinate 1,810,536, forward strand.
AAAAATTGCTATCTGTTCGGACAGGTGGTCGCCGGGATCGCCGGATACGGCAACTGCATCGGGATACCGACAATCGGCGGAGAAGTGGTGTTTGATGATCGGTACAGCCTCAATCCCCTTGTCAATGCGATGTGTGTAGGAATTATCGATCACGACAAGATTGCCAAAGGTACAGCCAGCGGCGTCGGCAATCCGGTCATGGTGGTAGGGGCGAAGACGGGGCGTGACGGCATTCACGGCGCGACGTTTGCATCGACGGAAGACCCCCATGCAAAGGAGCGCTCAGCGGTTCAAGTGGGCGATCCGTTCATGGAAAAACTGCTGTTGGAAGCTTGTCTGGAGTTGATTGCGACAGGCCATGTCATCGGCATTCAGGATATGGGCGCAGCGGGACTGACGTCTTCCAGTTCGGAAATGGCAAGCCGCGCCGGCAGTGGGCTGGAGATGGATGTAGCGCTCGTGCCAAGGCGGGAAACAGGCATGTCGCCTTATGAAATTATGCTGTCCGAATCCCAGGAACGCATGCTCGTCGTAATGGAGAAGGGAAAAGAAAGCATCGCGGAAGAAATTTTTACAAAATGGGGTCTGGATGCGGTGACGATTGGCCGCGTGACAGACGATGGGCATTTGCGGATATTGGAAAATGGCGAAGTGGCGGCAAATATCCCCGTTTATACATTGGTGGATGAAGCGCCTGTCTACCATCGTCCGACCAAATATCCGGACTATCTCGACGATGTGCAGGCATTTGACACAACGGCGATGGATGAACCGGATGATTATACGAATGTGCTGGAACAGTTGCTGCAAGCTCCGACCATCGCCAGCAAAGAATGGGTCTATCGGCAGTATGATTATATGGTGCGGACAAATACGATGGTTCGCCCGGGCTCCGATGCGGCTGTCTTGCGCGTGCGCGGCACAGACAAAGCATTGGCCATGTGTACGGACGGCAACGGAAAATATGTGTATCTCGATCCGGAAATCGGCGGAAAGCTGGCAATTGCCGAAGCGGCACGCAACATCGTGTGTTCCGGCGGCAAACCGTTGGCAGTCACCGATTGCCTGAACTATGGCAATCCGGAAAATCCAGAGATTTTTTATCAATTTGAAAAATCGATTGATGGCATGAGTGCTGCTTGCCGCACATTTGATACACCTGTCATCGGCGGAAATGTCAGCTTGTACAATCAATCCGGGAATGTGGATATTTATCCTACGCCGATTATCGGGATGGTCGGGTTGATCGAGCATGTGGATCATGTTACAACATCTGCATTTCAGGGGACTGGAAACAACGTATACCTGATCGGTGAAACAAAGCAGGATCTGGGCGGGAGTGAATATTTGCAGATTCGTACCGGACAAGTCAACGGTCGGCCTCCGCAAATCGATTTGGAATGGGAGAAGTTGGTGCAAGATGCGTGTCTGCAGGCGATTCAAAGTGGTTTCGTCCAGTCAGCCCACGATTGTTCGGATGGCGGTTTGGCAGTTGCCATAACAGAAATGGCCATTCAGGGGAAAATCGGCGCAGAGATTGATCTGCAAGGCGCGCTGCGGGATGATGTGCTGTTGTTCAGCGAATCTCCGTCCCGCATTCTCGTGGAAGTGGCGCCAAAGGATCAAGAAGCTTTTGAAGCGATGCTGAATCGGACGAACGTGGTGTTTTGCAAGTTGGGTACGACAGGTGGAGATGCCGTTCAAATCTCTGTCAATGGAAGCAAACGGATTGCCGGTCAATTGGAGCATCTCGAACAACTGTGGAAAGGAGCAATCCCATGCTTAATGAGCAAGTAAAGTCGGAATCGAGGCATGTTTCTGTCAATGCGCAGATGCAAGGACAGTCAAATAGCCGGATCGCTGAGCACGATGACGAAATCTTTGACAAATGGCACGAAGAATGCGGCGTGTTCGCGATCTTCGGCCACCCGGAAGCTGCTCATGTCACCTATTATGCGTTATACGCGTTGCAGCACCGTGGCCAGGAGAGTGCGGGAATCGCCTCGATTGACGGCGGGAAATTGTATCATCATCGCGGTATGGGTCTGATTTCGGAAGCATTTCACGGCGAAGAGCAAATTCGCAAATTAAAAGGACATGCGGCAGTTGGCCATGTACGCTATTCCACGACCGGTTCCAGTGAAATCGCCAATGCCCAGCCTTTGGTGTTCGGTTTTCGACAAGGCAATCTCGCTTTGGCGCACAACGGAAATTTGATCAACGCACAACAATTGCATGATCTTCTGGAACGCCAAGGAAGCATTTTTCAATCGACAAGCGACACGGAAGTCGTAGCGCATTTGATCGCCCGTTCCCATTATGATTCGATTGTCGAGAATATTCGGCAAAGCATGAGCATGGTGAAAGGCGCTTACGCATTTTGCATTTTGACAGATGACAAATTGGTGGCGCTGCGGGATCCGCTGGGGCTGCGGCCAATGGCTTTGGGCCGTTTGGGAGACGCGTATGTCGTAGCTTCGGAAACATGCGCATTTGACACGGTAGGCGCGGAATTCATCCGCGACATTGAACCGGGAGAAATGATCGTCATCGATGCGAACGGATTGCAATCATCATTTTTTGGCGGCAAGACGCGCAAAGCATTATGCACATTCGAATATATCTATTTTGCCCGTCCGGACAGCGATATCGACGGCTATAACGTCCATGCCATTCGCAAAAAATTCGGGAAATTACTGGCGCAGGAACATCCGGCAGATGCGGATGTGGTGATTGGCGTTCCGGATTCCAGTATTTCCGCCGCCATCGGATATGCGGAAGAAAGCGGGATTCCCTACGAAATCGGTTTAATCAAGAATAAATACATTGGTCGGACATTTATTCAACCGAGCCAGGAGTTGCGTTCTCTGGGCGTTCGGCTGAAATTGAATGCGGTGCGGGCGATCGTGGAAGGCAAACGGGTGGTCATGGTGGATGATTCGATCGTACGCGGAACGACAAGCGGCCGCCTGGTCAAATTGTTGCGGGATGCCGGAGCGGTAGAAGTGCATGTTCGCATCAGTTCCCCGCCTGTGACACATCCATGTTTTTATGGAATTGATACGTCCACAAGCGGTGAATTGATCGCAGCGACCAAAACAATTCCGGAGATTTGCGAATTTATCGGCGCGGATTCCTTGGAATTTTTACGATTGGATACACTGCTAGGCGCATTTGGCGAGTCGGCAGGCGAGAATAACTATTGCAATGCATGTTTTCATGGACAATATCCGACGGAAGTCTATGAGGATACATCGAAATACGTGTTGGAGCGCTAGGAGGACGGTCGGATGAGTGAGCTATATCGTGCAGCCGGTGTCAATATCGATGCAGGCAACGAAGCGGTAGAACGGATGAAAAAGCATGTCGCCAAAACGATGCGCAAAGAAGCGCTGCTAGGACTTGGCGGGTTTGGCGGCGCATTCGCATTGGATGTGTCCAAATATAAGGAACCGGTGTTGATTTCCGGGACAGACGGTGTCGGCACGAAGTTGAAGCTCGCATTTGCGTTGAATCAGCATGATACGATTGGCATCGATGCTGTAGCCATGTGTGTGAATGATATTGTCGTCATGGGTGCGGAACCTCTGTACTTTCTCGATTATCTGGCCATCGGGCAACTGTTGCCGGAAGTTGCCGAGCAAGTGGTGGCGGGGATCGCAACAGGCTGTGTAGACGCAGGGTGTGCCCTGATCGGTGGAGAAACGGCGGAAATGCCCGGGATGTATCAGGCAGGCGAGTATGACATTGCCGGCTTTGCTGTTGGCATTGTGGAAAAAGCAAAGATGATTACAGGTGCAAACATTCAAGCGGGAGACGTATTGATCGGGCTTGCTTCCAGCGGTGTGCATTCCAACGGTTTTTCCCTCGTAAGAAAAGTGCTTCTGGAAGACGGGAAATTGGATTTGCAGCAATCCTTTGGCGACAGTACGATTGGCGAGACATTGTTGACGCCGACGCGCATTTATGTCAAGACGATATTGGATCTATTGCAGACATTTTCCATTAAAGGCATGGCGCATATTACCGGCGGCGGATTTATTGAAAATATTCCGCGCGTATTGCCGGCTGGACTGGGTGTAACCATTGAAAAAGGATCATGGCCGATCTTGCCGATTTTTGATTTGATTCAAACAACAGGACAGATTCCAGAGTTTGATATGTATCGAACATTGAATATGGGCATCGGCATGGTGCTTGTGGTCGATGCAAAGGATGCGGAGGCAGTCCTTGACCGGGCCCGGGCGCTCGGGGAAGCGGCGTACCGGATCGGCGCGGTGGCCACACAAGAAGGAGTGTCTCTGACGTCCAAAGGAGGAGCAAAGTAATGCAGCGGATCGCTGTTTTTGCTTCAGGCACCGGCTCGAATTTTCAATGCTTGCTGGATGCAGAGGCCAGCGGAATGTTTCGGGGGTCAAAGGCGTATGGCAAGATCGCTTTGCTCGTGACAGACAAACCTGCTTGCGGCGCAGTTGCGAAGGCGCAGGCAGCCAGTATTCCGGTGGCGGCATTTTCTCCGCAATCATTTCCGGCCAAAGCGGAGTATGAGCAGGCAATTTTGCAAGTGTTAAAGGAAAAACAGATCGACTGGATCGTCTTGGCTGGTTACATGCGACTGATCGGGTCGGATATTTTACAGGCGTACTCCCAGCGGATGATCAATTTGCATCCGTCCTTGCTGCCGGCATTTTCCGGCAAAGACGCAATCGGCCAAGCGTTTCAGGCTGGTGTAAAAGTGACGGGTGTTACGGTGCATTTTGTCGATGAGGGAATGGACACAGGCCCGATCCTTGCACAACAGCCCGTGACTGTTTTGCAAGAGGATACGCTGGAATCGCTGACGGCAAGGATTCATGGGGTGGAGCATGAATTGTTGCCGAAAGTGGTTGCTTCCATACTGCAATATCGTGTCGTCATTGAAGGGCGAAAAGTATATCTGAGAAAGGATGAATCGATTGGCTAAGAAACGTGCGCTTATTAGTGTGTCTGACAAAACAGGGATTGTGGAATTGTCCAATGCGTTTGCAAAGCATGGAATTGAGATCATTTCTACCGGGGGCACCGCAAAGCTGTTGGCGCAAGCGGGTATTCCGGTCATTGGAATTTCCGACGTCACCGGATTTCCCGAGATTATGGATGGCCGCGTCAAAACGCTGCACCCGAATATCCATTCCGGTCTTTTGGCTGTGCGGTCCAATCCGAGCCACATGGAACAACTGGAAAAGTTGAACATTGGAACGATTGATTATGTCGTGGTAAATTTGTATCCGTTCAAACAAACGATCAGCAAGCCGGATGTAAGCCTGGAAGAAGCGATTGAAAACATCGACATCGGCGGACCGAGCATGCTGCGGGCGGCGGCCAAGAATTACAGCGGTGTCGTCGTGCTGGTGGATGCCAATGACTACAGTTGGGTGATTGAACACCTCGATGCAAATCAACCGATCCGCGAAGAAGAACGGTTCCGTTTGGCGGCCAAAGTTTTCCGTCATACGGCTGCGTATGATGCACTGATCGCAGACTATCTGACAGAGCAAACAGGTGAAGAGTATCCGGAATCGATCACGCTTACATATGAAAAAGCACAAGATTTGCGCTATGGGGAAAATCCTCACCAAGGAGCCGCTTTTTACCGCGAGCCGCTGACGACACATTCGTCCATTGCATATGCCAAACAATTGCATGGCAAAGAATTGTCTTACAACAACATCAATGACGCAAACGCCGCGTTGTCGATTCTTTCCGAGTTTGCGGAACCGGCCGCAGTTGCCGTCAAGCATACCAATCCTTGCGGCGTCGGCATTGCAGATTCGATTTCTGCCGCCTTTAAAAAAGCGTACGAGGCAGATCCTGTATCTATTTTTGGCGGTATTGTGGCGCTCAATCGCACAGTCGACGGTGCGACGGCACAAGCGCTGTCGGAGATTTTCCTGGAAATCATTCTTGCTCCAGGCTATGACCCGGACGCCTTCGAAATCTTGGCGAAGAAAAAGAACATTCGCATCATGACAGTGGATCTCCGGTCTACTGAACAAGTGCTGGCAGGCAAGGCCTGGCGGGACAAGACGACACTGAAAGTGCAAGGCGGACTTTTGATCCAAGACCGGGATGTTCATTCCTTAAAGCGTGAAGATGTGCAAGTCGTTACAGACCGGCAGCCGACAGAAGAAGAATGGAAACAGATGCTCTTCGGCTGGAATGTTGTCAAGCATGTGAAGTCAAATGCGATCGTTTTGGTTCGCGAAGATCGGACAGTTGGCATTGGCGCCGGTCAAATGAATCGGGTAGGCGCAGCGGAGATTGCGATCCGTCAAGCGGGTGAGCTGGCGAACGGTGCAATTTTGGCCTCGGATGCGTTTTTTCCGATGCGGGATACGGTGGATTTGGCAGCAAAGCATGGCATCACGGCGATGATTCAACCAGGCGGCTCGGTACGGGATCAAGAGTCCATCGATGCGGCAAATGCAGCCGGTATTGCCATGGTCTTTACAGGTGTGCGGCATTTTAAACATTAAGTTCGTGTTCAAAAAGTGGTTAAGTAAGACACTGTGGAGTTTTGACTACTTTTTGAATATCCTCATTAAGAGTTTGGCGAAAAAGGAGTCCGGCATATGAAGATTTTAGTAGTGGGTTCCGGCGGCAGGGAACATGCGCTGGTCTGGAAATTGGCGCAAAGCCCGCACCAACCGGCGATTTACTGTGCACCGGGCAATCCGGGTATTGCTGCTTTGGCAACTTGTGTGCCGATACAAGCAGATGACGTTGAACAGTTAGCGAAGTTTGCCAAGGAAGAGAGAATCGATTTGACAGTTGTCGGACCGGAAGTCGCACTGGCAAAGGGAATTGTGGATCTGTTCGAACAGCAGGACTTATTGATATTTGGGCCGAGAAAAGCAGGGGCACAAATCGAATCTTCCAAATCCTGGGCGAAACAATTGATGCTGGATGCCGGTGTGCCGACTGCCGCATATCGGGTTTTTACGGATTTGGCACAAGCACGGGATTTTATCCTGAAAGAGACGCCGCCTGTCGTGTTGAAAGCAGATGGATTGGCTGCCGGCAAAGGTGTCGTCGTGGCACAAAGTACGGAAGAGGCGCTCTCCGCATTGGATGACATGATGGCAAATCAAGTGTTTGGACAAGCAGGTGCACAGGTAGTTGTCGAACAATATTTGACTGGCCCGGAGGCAACTCTTTTGGCATTTGTCGATGGTACTGACTATGTGCTGATGGTGCCGGCACAAGATCATAAACCGGTGTTTGATGACAACAAAGGTCCGAATACAGGCGGCATGGGGACATATTCCCCTGTTCCCGACATGACAGATGATGTCATAAAGCAAGTGGAAACAACGATTGTTCAGCCGATATTGCAGGAGTTGAAGCAGCGGGGAATTCACTATAAAGGTGTGCTTTATACAGGACTGATGTTGACGGCAGATGGACCCTATGTGATTGAATTCAATGCGCGCTTTGGCGATCCGGAGACACAAGTGGTCTTGCCGCGGTTGAAAACGGATCTGGTCGATATATGTCTCTCAATCGCACAATCGCCGTATGAGGATCAGGATGTGGATCAGGATCAGAACACAGTTCAGGATCAAGAGAAAGGGACCGGTAATCCAAAGACGCCGCGATTATCAGAACTGAAGATTGAGTGGTTCGATAACGCCGCCGTGTGTGTTGTGATAACGGCGGCAGGATATCCGGGCAATTATAAAAAAGGCGACATGATCGCGGGACTGGCTGCCGTTGAAACTGCCAGGACTGTTGTGTTTCATGCTGGAACTGCATGGCAGGACGGAGCAATTGTCACAAATGGCGGTCGTGTGCTCGGAGTCACCGGTTTCGGGGAAACATTACAGCAAGCCCGCGAACAGGCATATGCTGCAGTTCATTCCATTGAGTTTGCAGGCATGCATTACCGGACAGACATAGGCAAAAAAGCGATGGAACGGTCTAAATAAAACACAGCGAGGTAAAACCCTTGTTCCTGGAAGAAATTCGTATGACTCCAGACAAGGGTTATTTTTGTAAAAATGAGGAGGACCAACAAACAATGAATCGTCGTTTTCCGGCAATGATGTTAGTACTCCTCGGCGGAACAAGCTATGGATTTGTTTCAATGACTATAAAATTGTCCTATGCGCACCATTTTCAGCCGGAAGAAATGACAGATGCCCAATTTCTTATATCAGTGCTGATCTTATCGATCCTGGCAATGCTTCGGCGGGAATCGTTTTTTCGCATAAATAAAAGGGATTTTCTCCTGCTTATCCTCTTAGGGTTCATTTCTGCCGGCACAAGCGTGTTTTATTATATAAGCTTGCGATATTTGCCGGCATCGATCGCGATCGTATTGCTGTTCCAATTTTCCTGGATTGTCATGTTGTTCGACTATTTGGTGCACCGCAAAAAACCGGCGAAAGAAAAATGGTTGGCGCTTGTCTGTATTGTTCTCGGTACATTGTTGGCTGTCGATATTTTTCATGCGGATCTGCACGACATTTCATTTGTGGGTATCCTCCTTGGGTTTTTATCGGGATTCCTATATGCCGCGTTTTTATTTGGAACTTCTTATCTCAAAACACAGGCAGTCCCTTTTGCAAGCAGTGCGGTGATCAATTTCGTGGCGGCGAGTATTGTCTGCAGTATCTATCCTCCTGTATTTTTGTGGCAGGGAGCACTGGCTGCAGGTCTTTGGAAGTGGGCATTGTTTGTCGGCTTATTAAGCCAGACAATACCGCCGTTGTGTTTCACTCTCGGCACTCCTGTGATTGGCGGGAGTGTTGCAGGCGTACTTGGTTCGATCGAATTGCCGGTCGCAGTTATAAGTTCGTACTTTTTCTTAGGGGAATCTGTCAATGTCATTCAGTGGCTTGGAGTTACGAGTATAGTATTGGGAATCGTCATATCCGAATACAGACAGTTTTTAAAGTTTAGAAAGACACGGCAAGCGTTTCATTGACTGTTTGATGGAATGGCGGGATATTTCAAAAATGTTTTTGAAAATAATATTCGAAAATACTATTGCTATTTGTTTTCAGGATATGATATACTAAAAAACGTCTCAAGAGCCATTAGCTCAGTTGGTAGAGCACCTGACTTTTAATCAGGGTGTCGCTGGTTCGAGTCCAGCATGGCTCATCCTATTGACGTTTTAAAATGTATGATATATATTGCAAGTTGTAGAGTCCTATGTATATCCTGTGCGGAAATAGCTCAGTGGTAGAGCATCGCCTTGCCAAGGCGAGGGCCGCGGGTTCGAGTCCCGTTTTCCGCTCCATAGGGGCCCATAGCTCAGTTGGTCAGAGCGGCCGGCTCATAACCGGTTGGTCCTAGGTTCGAGTCCTAGTGGGCCCATCATATGATAAAACCTCTTTCGAATCTTGTAATGAGATTTGGAAAGAGGTTTTTTATTGTGTATGTCTAACCGATTAAGAATTCCGTTGTTCTTGGCGTTTTAAAAATTGGGCAATGGCTTCCAAGATCGCTGTCTGCGATGCCTGCTGTTCATATATTTCTTTGATTTCCTTGGCTAAATGAATATAAGGCGTCGAGTCTTCTTTTAAAACAAAATTTTTAAGTTCGTTGGAAAGCTGTTCAAACGAAATATAGCTTGGCAAGTCGTTTGCATCCTGTGATTGCTCATCATCAAAAAAATACTGCACAGAAACGCCGAGGGCATTTGCTAGTTTTTGCATAATCGTCATGGACGGTTTTGTCCGTTCTCCCCGTTCCAATGAAGAAATATGGCTGATTGAGCATCCGGAACGCTTGGATAAATCGGCTATTGTCCATCCGTGATTCAGCCGTAATTCTTTAAGCTTTAACCCAAGTGGAGTACTCACTGTGCTACCTCCAAAAATTCCAGAATGATGTAAGAGGATTATGAATCGTTTGGAATACAAGCATCTGTTAGCTTCTATTATATCGATGTTACACAAATGTGTAAACTGGAGGTTTCCAATTTTAAGATGAACAGTTAGAAAATTGAAGATAAAAGAATGTAGATTGCTTAAATTAACGTATAGCAAACATGAAGTTTTTTGCCAAACTGCGTAAAATATACTCAAATGAGTAATTATGATTTACAACTGTGTAATTTCGACACCGGATGTCCAAAAGAGTATATGGCAGGTGAGGTAAAGCTATGAATCGGGAACGTTTGGCTGGACGGATTCGCCAGAGACGGCAACAATTGGGGTTATCTGTGAAGGAATTAGCGAAGCGGGCGGGTGTTTCAGCAAGTTATATTTATGCGATAGAAGCGGGGATGCGGGGGTCCAGTATTGAGAAATTATCTGCGATTGCAAAGGAGTTGAATATTCCGATTCAAACATTATTGGAATAATCCTGACAAATCGATACCATTCCTTTTAGGTGTTCCGTTCAGGAAGTTGATTTGCAGCAAGAAGGAAACCCCTCATGAATGTCGAAAATTTTTTATACAACTCTAAAGAAGTAGAGTTGTAAAGCTTTAATGAAAAAAAGTATGATACAAGCATGGGGGTAATCGACATGCAATTGGATAAACTTCGGGATTCTACAATTGATCAATTATTTGAAGCAATTTTAACGCTGAAGTCTGTAGAAGAATGTTATCAATTTTTTGATGACTTATGTACGGTGAATGAAATACAATCCCTGGCTCAGCGGCTGGAAGTGGCACGGATGCTTGGAAAAGGTTTTACATATAATCAAATTGAATCAGAAACAGGCGCGAGTACCGCTACCATCAGCCGTGTCAAACGATGTTTGAATTATGGTACAGACGGATACAAGATGGTATTGGAGCGATTGACGGAAACAAAGTGAAAATAACGGCCACTGAAGCATTCATCTGAAATATTCAGTGGTTTTTCATTTTTTTATCGCATTTGGGAGCAAAATAGATAGTATGCTGTTGTATCGTTTGCATTGAATTTGCATTTCGCAAAGGGGGTTTTGTTTGCTTGGATACATCGACACACGGGGGTGTAGAGCAATATAATGCCAAGTTAATGGTTACGTTCTGTTTGACGCTGGTACTTTTTTTGATCGAGGTCATTGGGGGATTTGTTTCACACAGCTTGGCATTGCTCTCAGATGCCGCTCATGTACTGACAGATCTGCTGTCGACGGCGTTGACCTGGTATGCATTAAAACAAACGCAAAAACCGGCAAATCGCGGAATGACATTTGGGTATCATCGAGCAAGTGTCATTGCCGCTTTTGGCAATACGGGCACACTGATTTTATTATCTTTTTGGATCCTGGGAGAAGCGATTGTACGGCTTTTCCAACCGGAACCGATCGCGTTTTCCACGATGATCGGAGCAGCAGGGATCGGGTTATTGATCAATCTGATCATCGTCTTTTTATTGACGCGGGGAGAAGCGAATTTAAATATTCGCTCGGCGATTTTGCACTTTATTGGAGATGCGGCTGCTTCGATCGGAGTCATTACAGGCGCGATCGTCATTCATCTGACCGATTGGTATCCGATTGATCCCATCCTGTCTGTGATGATTGCCTTTTTATTATCCTGGAATGCCCGCAAAATCCTGAAGGAAGCCATCCATATCTTAATGGAGGGCGTCCCGAAAGAAATCGATCCTTTAGATGTGATCGAGGAGTTGAAAACAATTGAGGGCATTCGTGATGTGCATGACTTGCATATTTGGGGTGTCAGCGATGAACACGTAGCGATGACTTGTCATCTGGTGATTCAGCCGACGATGACGATTGAAAAAGCACAACATACATTAGACGGGGCAACGGAACTCCTGCGCTCGAAATTTAACATTGGCCACCCGACGTTGCAGTTGGAAACAGAGTCACATCCACACCATGAAGGATTGCTGCACGGTGAGAATGCGGCTGATCCGCCTCATGCAGAAATTGATTAGCAGAAATTGATTTATGGAAGCGGAAGGAATTCCTTGCAGACGATTGAGAGGAAGTGTGGTAGGATAAACAGTTGATGGGAGTCTTAATTGCAAGAGGGAATCGAATGAACACGACAAAGAAACGTATTTTTTTTACATTTGCAAATAAAATCGCATTATCCGTTTTGGGGCTCGTCAGCAGCGTGCTGATTGCCAGATATTTAGGAGTGGATCAACGCGGGGTATACAATGATGCGACTGTGTACGCCAGTGTGTATGCAGCTTTTTTTGGCGGGTTCGGCTCATTTGTCCCGTATGCCATTACACGCCTGAAATTAAAAGTGAACAGCGTGCAGACAGTCGCGAATTTTTTTCTGGCCTGTGTGTCGATTTTGACAGTATTGTGTTTGCCGGTTGGCTTCATGCTACATAAGATATCGTTGGAGTATCAAGTTCTTTCCATTCCCTATTTGCTGATTGCCGCGCCGTTTATTATGGGATTCGGATTTTTCAGCCGTCTGCTGCAGGGCTTAAATGAAATCGAGAAACTGAACAAAGCAAATATCGCACAAAACATTGCGTTCTTGGTGCTGACGGCATTCGCATTCTTTTTTATGCGGAATCATTCCGATTATTATAAACTGAACTTGATTTTGGCTTTATGGGCGATTTCCAATGTCATATCGTTTTTTTATTCTGTTTATTTGTCTCGCCGGGCTTGTGATATTACACTGGCAGCCAAGTGGGATGGGGAAACTGGCAGGCAGATGCTCGGATTCGGTAGCAATATAGCGGTCGGCAACTTGATTGAACGGGTGAATTATCGCGCCGATTACTTTATGGTCGATCTTTTGCACAGGCAAAAAAGCATTTACGGAATTTCCGTCACGGCGTCTGAAGTCATGAACTTTGTGGCGGGCACTGTCACAAGTGTGATTTACACGAAAATCTCCGGTGCGGAAGCTGTGGAATCCCAGCAAGTGACGGCACGGGTCTTTCGCATTACTGCGATTGTGTCGTTGCTGATCGGCATTTGCGGCGTCTTGCTAAGCGGATTGATTCCCATCGTGTACAGCCGCAAATACGCAGGCGCGGTGGCTCCTTTTACCATCTTGGTATTCGGTGTGGCGTTGTATGGGCTAAATACGATCTTTACGACGTATTTTACCAACCAATTGTCCAAACCGCGGATTGCCATATATTTGGACATGACTGCGATCGTCGTAAACGTGGCGGCTTGTTATCTGCTTATCCCAAGGCTTGATTTAATCGGTGCCGCCATCGGATCGTTTTTGGGGTACGGTTCCGAATGTTTGCTGGCTATGTTCCTGTTTTTAAAATCTTCCAACATGCGATTCGTGGATTTGGTCTGGATGAGCAAAGAGGATTGGAATTTGATTTTCCGTATGACACAAAGGCGGAAATCGAAGGATCGTTGATGAGAAATAATGTTTATTTTGATGAAAGTACAGCGTTATTTTGTGGTATAGTGTAAAGTTGTAGAGAGTCTTAGGCCTGTTGACAGGAGGAAAAAATATGTATAATCCTTTGGCGCAAGAATTGAACGGAATGCTGGAAAAAAGCAATTCCCATGTATTTGAAATGTTATCAGAACTTGGCAAGTCCATGTATTTTCCAAAAGGGATTTTGTCACAAGGGGCAGAAGCCAATCAAAAAGCACATAAATTTAATGCGACAGTTGGAATCGCGACAGAACATGGCAGTCCCATGTATCTGGGCGTGATTCAGGAGAATTTGTCTGCATATGAACCGAAAGATTTGTATCCATATGCGCCGCCTGCCGGGAAACCGGCTTTGCGCAAAGTTTGGAAAGAGAAAATGCTGCAAGAGAATCCAAGCCTCGCCGGCAAGTCATTCGGATTGCCGATTGTGACCAATGCATTGACACATGGTTTGAGCATTGTGGCGGATTTGTTTGCAGATGCCGGCGATGTTTTGATCGTTCCCGACAAGTTTTGGGGCAACTACAGTTTGACATTTAATATCCGCAGAGGCAGCAAAACGGTTGTGTATCCGCTTTTTACGGAACAAAATACATTCAACGCAAAAGCGCTGGAAGACGCCATACTCTCTTGCAAAGACAGCGGCAAGGCGATTGTGCTGTTGAATTTCCCAAACAATCCTACAGGCTATACGCCATCTGCGGCAGAAGGCGAAGAAATCGTAGCTGCCGTAAAGCGCGGAGCTGAAGCGGGCATCGATGTTGTCGTGATTACAGACGATGCATACTTTGGATTGTTTTTTGAGGAGCATTCGTTGAAAGAATCTTTGTTTGGAAGCTTTGTCGGTCTGCATCCCCGCGTATTGCCGATCAAGATCGACGGTGCGACAAAAGAAGAGTATGTATGGGGATTCCGCGTCGGCTTCATCACATATGGTGTAGAAGATGCGGAAGCGCAAGCAGCGCTGGAGAAAAAGACGATGGGAATCATCCGCGGTACGATCTCCAATTGTTCGCATCCGGCGCAAACAATGATTCTCAAGGCGCTGGAGGCTCCGGCATTTGACAAGCAAAAAGAAGAAAAATATCAAACGATGAAAGCTCGCGCCAATCGAGTCAAAGACATTCTCGACAGCGGCAAGTATGACGATGCATTTGTCTATTATCCGTTTAATTCCGGGTACTTCATGTGTTTGCAATTGAAAACGGTCGATGCGGAAGCGCTGCGTCTGCACTTGCTCGATCAATATGGCGTCGGCACCATTTCCTTGGGCAAAACCGATTTGCGCATCGCCTTCTCCTGCGTGGAATTGGGAGATATCGACGAGCTGTTCGAATTGATTTACAAAGGCGTCAAAGATTTGGAACAGGCATAAGACCGTGCAGGCCGCGATTGCAATACGTGAAACTGGCAATATGTCTTAGAACATAATTATAAGCAGTATCGAAATTGCATTTACAATCTGGCAGAAGCACTTGTTGTACTGAGTAACGGAGAGTACGACAAGTGCTTTTCTATACTTTGCAACAGAAGCTTTACATGTAAGAGGTCGGCAGCATAAGGCCAAAGGAGACATTTCCTCCGGCTATTAAAGTGTCAAGCTTCAAGTGTCAGGCTTTATTTATGGAATCGCTATACAATAAATGGTATCCTTGAGCTGTGGATCGAAAAATGAAAGAAGATCATGAAACGAGGGATGTTCATGAGTGTGCCGATGGAGAGACAGCAACGCATGTTTACGTACAAAGACTACATGAAGTGGTCAGATGAGGAACGATGGGAATTAATCCGTGGTGTTCCCTACAATATGACTCCTGCCCCTTCCCGAAAACACCAGGAGATTGTTGGGGAATTATACCGCGTATTAGGAAATTATCTCGAAGGTAAATCATGCCGTGCCTTTATTGCACCATTTGATGTTCGTTTGGCATTGGCTGAGGAATCTGATGAAGACGTAGAAAATGTAATCCAGCCTGATATTGTTGTCGTCTGTGATACGACAAAATTGGATGAAAAGGGATGTAAAGGCAGCCCGGATCTTGTCATTGAAGTATTGTCTCCTGCCACTGCCAAGAAGGATCGATATGAAAAATTCAGGCTGTATGAACAGGCGAAAATCAGAGAATATTGGATTGTCGACCCATTGAATCGATTTGTTGAGGCGTATTCTTTGGAAGATGGCAAATATCCATTGCCGGCGGCTATTTATGAAAAGGGAGATCAGATAAAAGTCGGTGTACTGGAAGACTGCATAATCGACTTGAATCGGGTGTTTCGGGAAGACAGCATATAAAGTGAAATCTGCAACAACCAAATGCATGAACCGATCGGCAGAAATATTTGGGTATCAATGGAGATCTATCTAAAAATGACCGCGAAAACAGCAAGAATACAAAAACGAGTGGCTGAAAGGATGTCTGTTGCAAAACTAAAACCTTGTCAGCCACTCGATGTGCTCTCAATTAGCGAATCCCGATTGTCTGTTCCATTCTGTCGTTTCTCTTTTGTATTCCCTGATTACCTTTGCATTCCCTGACTACCGCTTATTTGCGATATCCAGCAGAATGTCATTGGCTGCTTCTTTATAATCTTTTGCACCTTGATCGCCAAGCCCCCGTTTGCGCACAGACACCGTATTTGCCTGTACTTCATTGTCGCCGACGACTAACATATACGACACTTTATCCAATTGTGCTTCGCGAATCTTATAACCGATTTTTTCCTCGCGCACATCGATTTCCGTCCGAATGCCAAGTGCCTTGAAGTAGGAAAGTACTTGCTCGGCGTATTCATTTTGACGCGGACCGACAGTCAGGATACGCGCTTGTACGGGTGACAGCCAGACAGGGAAATTTCCTTCATATCGTTCGATCAAGTAGGCAGTCATCCGTTCCATCGTGCCCAGGATGCCGCGGTGAATGACGACCGGACGATGGTATTTGCCGTCTTCGCCGATGTAGGACAGGTCAAAGCGTTGCGGCAAAAGGAAATCCAACTGCACGGTAGACATCGTTTCTTCTTTGCCGATCGCCGTTTTTACTTGTACGTCCAGCTTCGGACCGTAGAATGCCGCTTCTCCCTCCGCTTCGAAATACGCAAGCCCAAGATCATCCATGGCGGCTTTTAGCATGGATTGCGCCTTTTCCCACATCTCGTCGTCCTGGAAATATTTTTCCGTGTTCTTCGGATCCCGGTAAGAAAGGCGATAGGAATATTCAGTGATATCAAGATCTTTGTAAACTTGCTGAATCAAGCGTACAACGTTTGCGAACTCTTCTTTGATTTGATCCGGCCGGACGAAAATATGGGCATCATTCAATGTCATCGTACGAACGCGCTGCAATCCGGAAAGAGCGCCTGACATTTCATACCGGTTCATATTGCCAAGTTCGGCAATGCGGATGGGAAAATCGCGATAACTGTGCATTTCAGATTTGAAGATCATCATATGATGCGGACAGTTCATCGGACGCAATACGAGTTCTTCATGATCCATTTGCATCGGCGGAAACATGTCTTCTTGATAATGCTCCCAGTGACCGGAAATTTTATACAGTTCTGTGCTTGCCATATTTGGCGTATAGACGTGCAGATAGCCGTATTGTTCCTCCAGATCGACAATATAGCGTTCCAGTGTGCGGCGAATTTTTGCGCCGTTGGGCAGCCAAACAGGCAATCCCTGGCCGATTTCTTTGATGTTAGCAAATAGTTTCAATTCCTTGCCGATACGGCGGTGATCCCGGCGTTTTGCTTCTTCCAGTTGCTTAAGGTGCTCTTCCAATTGGGATTTTTTCGGGAAGGCGGTTCCGTAGATGCGCTGCAGCATCGGCCGCTTCGAATCGCCGCGCCAGTATGCACCTGCAGTGGATAAGAGCTTAAATGCTTTTAAAACACCAGTCGACGGCAAATGGGGCCCGCGGCAGAGATCGGTAAATTCGCCTTGGGAATATAATGTGATTTCCGCATCTTCCGGCAGGTCGTTGATGATCTCAACCTTATACACTTCACCGCGCTCTTCAAAAAGCTTCAACGCTTCTGCGCGGCTCACCGATTGGCGGGTTACCGGCAGATTTTCCTTGACGATTTTCTCCATTTCCTTTTCGATCTTTTCAAGGTCTTCAGGCGAAAAGGATACACCGCCAAAATCATAATAAAAGCCATTTTCGATGACAGGTCCGATTGCCAACTGGACACCGTCAAACAAGCGCAGGATCGCTTGTGCCATAATATGTGTTGCAGTATGGCGATAGACTTCCAGACCCTCGGAGCTGTCCAGCGTATACAATTCCACTTTTGCATCCTGATCGATCGATGCGCTTAAATCGGATAATTTGTCATCGATTTTCCCTGCGACTGCATTGCGCTGCAGCCCGGCACTAATCATGCCGGCCAATTCATGCAATGTGGTACCTTGCGGCACTTCACGAGTTGAACCATCTTTTAATTCCACTTGTACCGTTTTTACTGCGTTTGTCATGGTTAGCACTCCTTTGTGTACATATATTGCGTGGGGAAGAGAACGGGAAAAAATAAAAAACGCCCTCACCCCCGCTAAGTAATAGCAGGGACGAAGACGTATGTCATTCGTGGTTCCACCCTGATTCGATCATGGCATTGTTCGCATGTTCAACTATGCAGACAAACCAGATCCTCATTTTCCAGGATAACGGTCGGCGCCGTCTCTCCATACTGGGCCGTTTTCTACGCTCATGCATCCTGTCTTGCCGATCGCATTCTTTGGGAAAGAATGCTGGCACATGAGGAGAAATTCAGCGGTTCAAAAGAGAAACTTCGAGGTTGTTTTTCCGATGACGGAAACCAAGAGCACTTTCAGCCGACGGCACTCTCTCTCTGAAGGCGATGTCAAGGGTACTTGTCCTCGTACGTACGTTTTTTCTATATGGGAGAATGGAAAATTAGCTTTCAAAAAGTTAGAATGTTTAAAAAGCGTCATACGCATGATCAACTTATAAAACAATCTTTAATGGTATTATATATCAATATAGCGAAAAACAAACCCTTGTCAAGCGGATTTAAACGGAGTTTTTTTCCACGTGTCTGACCAATTGCTGCGATTTCCGATTGGCCCAGATCACCGCAATGGCTGTCAGCGACAATAGAATACCAGTGATGACAAATACGTACTGGATACCCAACCAACCGCCCAAGACGCCGCCGACCAGCGGACCAACCATCGAGCCAAACTGGTTGGCGCTTGTGCTCAAACCGAATGCCCGACCGCGAAATTCCGCATCTGTACGCTCCACAATCATCGCATTGATCGTTGGAAATACGCCCGCGATAAACAATCCATAGAGAAAACGAATCAAGCCGAACATCCACACCGTATGCGCAAACAACTGGGCGATATTGAGCAGTCCGCCGCCGGCCAATGACAAAATCAAAACATTTCGGTATCCTTGTTTCTGGCCGATCTTCCCCCAGCGCGGAGCGGACAAAATGCTGGCGATTCCTGCTGCAGAAAAGATGATTCCGGACAGAAGAACAGTTCCTTCCATTCGCCCTTGCAAGTCTTTGATATATAATGTGATTAGTGGTTCCAAAATCATGATGGATATCTGAACGATAATCAGGATTACAAGCATGGCTACGAACGGGCGGTTATGAAATGCGATGTTTAAATCGGATAAAATGCGACTGCGGGGTTTGCCGGGATGGAAGTTTTCTTCCTTGACGAACAGTGTGATCAGCAAAGTTGCGATGACCAACAAGGCAGAGGCGATCAGAAACGAAGCGCGAATGCTGAACAAATGGGATAAGATACCGCCGACTAATGGACCCAAGATTCCCCCAGTGGAACTAGCTGTGGCCATCATGCCAAGACTCCAGCCCATATGTTTTTCCGGGGTATTTGTTGCGACCAAGGCAATCGATCCTGGGACAAAACCGCTTACAAGGCCGTGCAGCACACGGACTCCCAAGAGTTCCCAGGGCGTTTGGACGAATGCGCCAAGTCCGTATGTTACGATCAGGCCGATTCCTGCGCGAATGATCATGCTGCGCCTGCCGTATTTGTCGGCAAGCGAGCCCCAATATGGAGCCAACAGGAAGCTGAAAAAGAATGTAACGGAAAAAAGTATGCCAGCCCATACTTTCACATGATGGGCGACACCTAATTGGCTCACGAATAAAGGTAAAAATGGAATGATCATCGTATAACTTGAACTAACCAAAAGCACCCCAAACCACAATATCCAGAGATTTCGTTTCCAGCTTTCCATAGGATCTCCTGCCGATCACTTCGTTTACCGAAATACTACGATGGATTTGAGGTTCCGTCAATTTTGTTTTTCGAAAGATTTTTGGCAAAAAACACCGATAAACGGAAACCAGCTTGTGGTATTGAAAAAATACATTTGTTCTTATACATTGATAGCACGTAGAAATGATCGATTTTTGATGTGTAAGGAACGATCGCGAAAGGTTGATACTGGTATGATGTTAACTACATTCGAGAACGATGCAGAACTATTGGCGGGTCTGAATCCGCAACAGCGGGAGGCTGTCTCGCATCAATATGGACCGCTGCTCATAATGGCTGGCGCAGGAAGCGGCAAAACCAGCGTATTGACTCGCCGCATCGCCTATCTCATCTCCAAACGGGTCGCACCGTGGAGTATTTTGGCGATCACGTTTACCAATAAAGCGGCAAAAGAAATGAAGGAGCGGATTGCAAAACTTGTGGGCAATGTGGCGGAAGATATCTGGGTATCGACGTTTCATGCCATGTGTGTACGGATTTTGCGGAGAGATATTGAAAAAATCGGATTTTCAAGTACATTTACCGTGCTCGATGCAAGCGATCAATTGACAGCGATCAAACAATGTATGTCTGAATTGAATATCGATGCCAAAAAGTTTGAGCCAAGAGCCATTCAGACGCTGATCAGCCAGGCGAAAAACGAATTGCAGTCAGTGAAAAAGTTTCAAGAACAAAAACAGTATGCCAATGATTATTTTGGAAAGCTGGCCGGCAATGTATATGAGCAGTATCAAAAAAAGTTGCGGATGAACAATTCCTTGGATTTTGACGACCTCATCATGAAGACAATCGAATTGTTCGAAACACACCCGGATGTTTTGGAGTTTTACCAAAAAAAATTTCAATTTATTCATGTCGATGAGTATCAAGACACCAATCATGCGCAATACAAGCTTATAAAGGTATTGGCCGAAGCCCATTACAATCTTTGCGTTGTCGGCGATTCGGATCAGTCGATCTACCGCTGGCGGGGAGCTGATATTTCCAACATTCTCAATTTCGAACGGGATTATGCGAATGCGACCGTGATCAAGCTGGAACAAAATTACCGGTCAACGAAAACGATCTTGCAAGCGGCCAACCAGGTGATCGCAAACAACCGGTCGAGAAAGGCAAAAAACCTTTGGTCCGACAAGGGACAAGGGGAAAAGATCCAACTGTTCCGGGCGTTTGATGAACATGGGGAAGCCGGATTTATCGC
Source organism: Fodinisporobacter ferrooxydans (assembly GCF_022818495.1). Lineage (GTDB taxonomy): Bacteria > Bacillota > Bacilli > Tumebacillales > MYW30-H2 > Fodinisporobacter > Fodinisporobacter ferrooxydans. The sequence continues at coordinate 1,831,353 of NZ_CP089291.1, forward strand.
AGAGCAGATTGCAGATGGTGTCAAATCCGGGAGAAAATACCGGGAGTTTGCCATCCTCTATCGTACAAATGCCCAGTCCCGTGTGATCGAGGAACTGTTTTTGAAAGCAGGCATCCCGTATCAGCTCGTTGGCGGGATCAAATTCTATGACCGCAAAGAGATCAAAGATATCTTGGCGTATTTGCGCCTGATCAATAACTTGCAGGATGACATATCGCTGCGTCGAATTATTAACGTTCCGAAGCGGGGGATCGGCGACAGTACACTGGCCAAAGTGATCGAATATGCAGGCGCAAAAGGGCTTTCCCTGTTTGCGGCGCTGCAAGAAGTGGAACAAATCGGGTTGTCCTCCCGCTTTGCCAGGCTGTTGCGGGAATTTTGCCTGCTCATCCGCAATTTAGCAACGATGACACAGTATCTGTCCATCACGGAGATCACCGAAGAGATCCTGAAACTGACCCGTTATAAGGCAGAGCTGCAGGCGGAGAAGACGCTGGAAGCGGAATCGCGGCTGGAAAACATCGAAGAGTTTTTATCCGTCACGAAAGATTTTGATCAAAAACAGCCAGGTGCCGATTTGTCCGCATTTCTGACAGATGTCGCTTTGGTATCGGAAGTGGAGCAGCAAAGCGATGAGACAGACAATGACCGTGTCACGCTGATGACATTGCACAGTGCAAAAGGCCTGGAATTTCCGGTTGTATTTCTCGTCGGATTGGAAGAACAGATTTTCCCGCATAGCCGTGCATACGATAATCCGGATGAAATGGAAGAAGAACGGCGACTCTGTTATGTCGGAATTACGCGGGCGGAAGAAAAATTGTACATGACCACTTGCCAGACGCGCACATTATACGGACAGACAAAAAGCAACATGCCTTCCCGTTTTTTAAAAGAATGCCCGCCGGAACTGATCGAAGAAGTGAAATCGTATAGACTCGGATTCGGGAACATCGGGAATGCACGATTCGGACAGACAGCTCCCCGCTCGCATGTGGGTGCGGGATGGAGCGCCCAACCGCAGGAAACAGGCGCAGGCACAAAGTGGCAGACCGGGGACCGTGTCATGCATCGAAAGTGGGGTACGGGTACGGTTGTCAATGTAACGGGAAGTCCGACGGATCAGGAATTGACCATCGCATTTGAACAGCCCGTCGGCGTACGCAAGCTGTTGGCAAATTTTGCGCCGATCTCGAAAGGATAAACAGGAAAGCAGATACAGGTGGAGGACGTTTATGGAATTGACAATCGAAGAACGTATGCGGCAACTTGTCGATCTTTTAAATGAATACAATTACTTTTATTACACATTGGACGACCCGAAAGTTTCCGATTCGGAGTATGACAAGCTGTATGATGAGCTGGTGGAATTGGAAGAGACAGCAGGCGTGATATTTCCCGATTCTCCGACGAAACGGGTAGGCGGGGAAATCATTGACGCGTTTGCGCCACATCGGCATCTCGCAAGCCTGTGGAGCCTGGATAAGGCACAATCGTTTGCGGCGGTTTATGATTGGCAAAAACGTATAGAACGATTGGTTGCAGAGTACAACGCCGAACATCCCGATCAGCCTCTGCCTCCCGTTGCCTATACATTGGAACAAAAATACGATGGTTTGACGATCAATCTTACATATGAAGGCGGCTATCTGGTACAAGCGGCTACCAGGGGGAACGGTGCAGTCGGCGAAGGGATTTTGGCGCAGGCAAAGACGATCCGCAGCATTCCGGCACGCATCCCTTTTACGGGAAAAATGGAAGTGCAAGGCGAAGGCATTATGTACCTGTCTGTGCTTCAGGCATACAATCAAACACATGAGGAACCGTTGAAAAACGCCCGCAACGCGGCTGCCGGGGCATTGCGCGCCAAAGACAGCAGGATTGCGGCAGAACGGAAGCTGGATGCGTTTTTCTACAATATCGGATATATCGAAGGGCGATCGTTTGCGTCACATGCGGAGACGATTGACTTTTTAAAAGAAAACCGCTTAAAGGTAAATCCGTTCTTTTATGTATGTACAGATATCGGGCAAGCCATTGCGACAATTGAACAGTTCATGGAAAATCGTTCACAGCTCGATTATTTGATTGACGGAATGGTGATCAAGGTAAACGATCTGCGCACGCGACAGATTCTCGGTTATACGGATAAATTCCCGCGCTGGGCGATCGCATTTAAATTTACGGCGGAAGAGCTGCAAACCACACTTCTCGATGTTGCCTGGGAAGTCGGACGTACAGGCAAACTGACGCCTAACGCCAGAGTTGAGCCCATCGATATCGGCGGCGTTACCGTTTCCCGCTGTACCCTGAACAATTGGGGAGACATTCAACGGAAAAATCTCACACACGCCATTGGGTCGCTTGTGTATATTCGCCGCTCCAACGATGTGATTCCGGAGATTCTCGGCAAGGTCATGGAAGACGCAGACGGTCTGCCGATTGTTCTCCCTGCATACTGCCCTGCTTGCGGCAGCGCGTTGGTCGAGCGGGGGGCGCATTTGTTTTGTATCAACCATTTGGAATGTCCGCCGCAAATTATCGGCAGACTTACCCATTTTGCCAGCCGCGATGCGATGGATATTGAAACATTCAGCGAGAAGACAGCGGAACAACTCTATCGGGAGCTGCATGTGTGCGATCCTGCAGACTTATATGATTTGACATTTGACCAAGTCGTCGCCTTGGAGCGGTTCGGGAAAAAGAAAGCGCAGAATCTGCTGGATGCGATCGAAAAAAGCAAGTCGAGGGATTTGGCAGCATTTTTGTATGCGTTGGGAATTCCGAATACAGGGAAAAGTACGACAAAAATGCTGGCAGATGAATTGGGCAGCCTGGAACATGTCATGGAAGCAACCTACGATCAATTGATACAATTGCCGGACGTGGGGGACATTGTCGCCGAAAGCATTCTGAACTTTTTTGCGGATGCCACCTATCGCATGAGTATTGCCAGAATGTTGGAAAAAGGGGTGCAGCCGCTGCATAAATCTGCTGCGGCGGGCATTGTCACAGATTCTGTGAATTCCATTTTTACCGGAAAAACGGTTGTGCTTACGGGAACATTGATTTCCATGGCAAGAGGGGACGCACAAAAAACACTGGAGGCGTTAGGGGCAAAAGTGACGGGTAGTGTCAGCAAGAAGACCGATATCGTAATTGCCGGTGCGGAGGCTGGCTCCAAACTCCAAAAAGCTCAGGAATTAGGGATCCAGGTCATGGACGAAGAGGAGTTTATACAAGCATTGGAACAAATCGGAATCGATGGGTAATATATGGAAATTGAGAAAATAAACCCGTTTCCGTCTGCGGAAACATCGGGCAATCAGGTGGAAAGGATACTCCACCTGATTGATACATCCCACCTGCGCGATCGCTTAGAGGCGGGAGTCTGATACTTTGATTCAAGTTTCACTTTATGTATACATACTAGGAATCTCTGCCGCGACTCATCAATTCGATGCGCCCGGGTCTCCTTCTTTTCCGCCGTTTTACGCGCAGGAAGGTAATATTTGCAGATAAACGGCCGAGTGCAAATATAACGGGAATGGCAATCAGATACAAAAGTACGGTAGAATTCAGGATCAAAGCGAAAACTCCTTTCCGCGTCTATTTTTAAAACATATGTTTATAAAACTATATGAACGGCAAGGACTAAATATGATGGAATGTCGAGCCTATTCACTTTATTTGTGTAACGTGCAATAATGGTTTCGTGAAATTGGAATTCTATCAATCGTGTTGCGGCAGTAAGCAGCATAAATAGAAAATTGCATGAAGAAGGCAGGGAATGACATGGAAAAACGCTTTGTATCAGCAACGATTGCTGCGCTTGCTTTATTGGCGTCGTTTGGTTTAACCGCTTGCGGGGCTGGAGGGAATACAAGCCAATCGCCATCTGCTTCGAATAACGCTTCACAGGGCACGGCACCTTCCACGAAAGCAGGCGGGAATGCCCAGGTGGCACATGTAACGGCTACAGATTTCAAATGGACGTTGGATAAAACGGATTTTAAAGTCAATCAGCCGATCGAGTTTGTTGTGACTGATAAAGAAGGCGTACATGGATTCAGCATTGACGGCACATCGGTCAATCAGCCGCTGGCGCCCGGTGATGCCAAGACAATAGCCTGGACGCCGACGAAACCGGGCACGTATACGATTCGCTGCAACATTTATTGCGGTTCCGGACATGATCAAATGTTTACGAAAATTCATGTGAAATAATCTCATAAAGTTCCACAAAGGTCAAAAAAGCAGCGAGTTCCTGTTTCTTCCTCGCCTATGTATTGATGGAATGAGAACGGGCCATAAAAACGATCCTATTCTCGAAGGCAGCATAAGGATCCATACTATAGTGCCATAGTTCAGATTCATCATGACATGTCTATATAGTTCTGGTATAATAGCCTAGGATTCTATAGATTGGTTGAACTTTCATGTATGAATGGAAAGAAAAGACGAAACTCTATAAATAATTTTCTTTCACGCCCTTAGGCAGGAGGAAACAGTGGATTATGACTTATGTATATACGTTTGTCCTGGCGTTTGCGATTGTGTATGCACTTGTTCCTTTTTTACGCAAAGTTGCTTTGAAACTTCAGTTTGTCGATTTGCCGAATCATCGGAAAATTCATAAAGCCCCGATCCCGCTGATGGGCGGAGTTGCGCTTTTCATTGGCTTTGTCGTTACGGCTCTGATCATTGGGGATGGGACGGGACGGCAATGGAGCCGTGAATTTTTAGGAATGTTTCTGGGTGGGAGCATCGTTTTTTTTACAGGGTTTGTCGATGATTTTTTCAAAACCCGCGGCATTGATTTTCCTGCATGGCCGAAGTTTATCATGCAGTTTGCCGCTGCGGGCGCGTTGATCTGGGTCGGCAATATCCGGATTGAAGGATTTAATGTTCCGTTTGGGTTGTATAGCCAGTCATACTATACATTGCAGCCGTGGCTGCAAATACTTGTCACCTGTATATGGGTTGTCGGGATTACCAATATGATGAATTTCCTCGATGGCGTGGACGGGCTGGCTGCCGGAATTTCATCGATTTCTTCGACAACGCTGTTTTTTATTGCCATTTTGAAGGGGCAAACGGATATGGCTGTATTGGCCATTACGTTGATCGGCGTTTCATTGGCGTTTCTGCGCCACAACTTTCACCCTGCCCGAATTTTTATGGGCGATTCGGGTGCCTTGTTTTTAGGGTTTATGCTTTCATCGATCGCCGTCGACGGTGCATTCAAGTCGGCAACTTTGATATCCGTCCTGGTTCCCGTATTGGCACTTGGCGTCCCGATTTTTGACTTCTTCTATGTGATGCTGAAGCGTGTCAAGGAACGAAAACCGCTGCATGTTGCCGATAAGGGACATACGTTTCATCAATTGATGCGTTCCGGCATGTCGCAGATTCAGACCGTGACTTTCCTGTATCTGTTGGGAATCTGTTTCTCCCTTGCATCCATCGTAGTTTTGCTGGCGAATCGATAAGGCGCGATACGATACCGCACGTTCAACGAAATTCCCCGTATTTACTTATAGTGCGTGTTCAAAAAGTGGTTAAGTAAGACACAAGGAGTGCGAAGCCGAAGCACGAAAAGGCGACGGAGTGTACGTGTTTGGTACATGAGTAAATCTCTTTGGGATTCGGCAAAGCAATCCGCCGTGGAGTTTTGACTACTTTTTGAACATCCTCTTATAGTACTTGTAAATGCTTTGCTTTTGAATGCTTTACTTGCAAATTATCGGCAAAGGGTTGAACAAAAACGTGTATACGTTGCTTGTTTGGCCCTTTTTGTAGTTTTTTCAATGTGCTCTTTGTTGCAACAAATCCCTGTGGTATAATTTTTCAATGGGTTTTGAATCGCGCGGAGGTGTGGAAAAGTGACAATATCAATTCAAGATGTGGAGCACGTAGCCAATTTGGCGCGTTTGACATTTACGGATGAGGAAAAAGAGCAATTTGCGGATACGCTTAGCAAAATTCTTCATTATGCGGATCAATTGCAAGAATTGGATGTAGCGGATGTAGAGCCAACCAGCCATGTGCTCCATATCACAAATGTGGTACGGAAAGATGAAGCAAGACCATGGCTTTCCAATGAAGAAGCGTTAGCCAATGCGCCAGAAGAAGAAGACGGACAGTTCCGTGTACCTGCAGTCATGGAGGGATAATATATACATGAGTCAGATCGATGCTTCGTTACGCAATATACATACAGCAATTGTCAGCAAAGAAGTGAAACCATCCGAACTGGTGGAAGATGTGCTGCAAAGAATTGAAAGTACAGAGCCGGACATCCATGCATTTTTGCAAGTTGCAGGGGAGCAGGCAAGAGAGCGTGCGCAACATTTGGATGCAAACATCGGTGATGCCGCAAAGCTTGGAATATTGTTCGGCATTCCGGCAGCCCTGAAAGATAACATGTGTACAAAAGGCGTACGCACAACAGCGGGCAGCAAAATATTGGGCAATTATATACCTCCGTATAATGCAGCAGTTGTGGACAAGCTTGCGCAATCCGGGACGGTTATCGTCGGAAAGCTCAATATGGATGAATTTGCGATGGGGTCGTCCAATGAGAATTCGGCTTTTTTCCCAACGCGGAATCCGTGGAATCCGGAATATGTGCCTGGAGGTTCCAGCGGCGGGTCGGCGGCTGCTGTTGCTGCCGGCGAAATCCCGTTTGCATTGGGTTCTGATACGGGCGGATCGATCCGCCAACCGGCAGCGTTTTGCGGTGTAGTCGGACTGAAGCCAACGTATGGTTTGGTCAGTCGCTTTGGACTCATTTCCTATGCTTCTTCATTGGATCAGATCGGTCCGATCACGCGGACGGTCGAAGATGCTGCAGTCGTGCTGCAAGCAATCGCCGGACATGACGACAGAGATTCAACTTCCGCCAATGTGGCAATACCCGTTTATTTGGACGTATTGACGGGAAATGTCAAAGGCCTGCGTGTGGCTGTGCCGAAAGAATATTTTGGTGAAGGAATGGATCCTGCCGTATCCGAGAAGGTGCGGGAAGCAATTCAACAGTTGGAAAAACTCGGAGCAACGGTTGATGAAGTATCGTTGCCCCATACGAAATATGCGGTGGCTGCTTATTACTTATTGGCGCCGGCAGAAGCGTCTTCCAACCTGGCGCGCTATGACGGTGTTCGTTATGGTGTGCGGGTGGACTCGGAGAATTTGATCGATATGTATAAACAGACGCGCAGCCAGGGGTTTGGCACGGAAGTCAAGCGGCGGATCATGTTAGGCACGTATGCGTTAAGCTCGGGCTACTACGATGCGTATTATTTGCGTGCACAAAAAACCCGTACACTCATCAAACGGGATTTTGAGCAGGTATTTGAAACATATGATGTGATTCTTGCGCCGACTGCACCGACGACGGCGTTTAAAATCGGCGAAAAAGTGAATGATCCATTGACGATGTATTTGAATGATATCTGTACGATTCCTGTAAATCTGGCGGGAATTCCAGCGATCAGCGTGCCGTGCGGAGTTGTCAATGGCTTGCCTGTAGGCTTGCAAATCATTGGCAAAGCGTTTGACGAAGCGACTGTTTTGCGTGTCGCTCATGCGTTTGAGCAAAATACGGATCATGTGAAGCGGCGTTCAAACATGGGGAAAGGGGAATAATTCATGGAATTCGAGACAGTCATCGGTTTAGAGGTGCATGTAGAGCTTGCGACAAAGTCCAAGATTTTCTGTAATTGTTCGACTGAATTTGGCGCTCCCCCGAATACCAATGTTTGTCCCATTTGCTTAGGACATCCGGGAGTTTTGCCTGTACTTAACGAACACGCGTTGGAATTGGCTGTGAAAGCGTCCATGGCTCTCAATTGCAACATATCCGAGATCAGCAAATTTGACCGAAAAAACTATTTTTATCCGGATTCACCGAAGGCGTATCAGATTTCCCAATACGATCAGCCGGTAGGATTGGGCGGTTATATTGAAATTGAAGTCAATGGCGAGACAAAGCGCATCGGCATTACACGCGTACATTTGGAAGAAGATGCGGGGAAATCTACACATACGATGGGCGGAACATTGGTAGATTTTAACCGGGTCGGAGTTCCATTAATCGAAATTGTATCGGAGCCGGATATTCGTACACCGGAAGAAGCGCGTTTATATCTGGAAAAATTAAAAGCGATTATGCAGTATTGTGAAATATCCGACTGCAAGATGGAAGAAGGATCTTTGCGCTGCGATGCGAATATTTCGCTGCGGCCTGTCGGGCAATTGAAGTTCGGGACAAAAGCGGAATTGAAAAATATGAATTCGTTCCGGAATGTACAGCGTGGCCTGGAGTATGAACAAGAGCGGCAACGGGATATCCTGTTATCAGGAGGGCAAGTCGTCCAGGAAACGAGACGCTGGGAGGAAGCTTCGGCTACTACAACCAGCATGCGCGGGAAAGAAGAGGCACATGATTATCGCTATTTCCCGGATCCGGATCTCGTAAAGCTCATGATTGATGAAGGGATGAAAGCGCGGATTCGGGAGATGATTCCTGAGTTGCCGACAGAACGAAAACAGCGCTTGATTCAGGAGTTTGGCCTGCCGGAATATGATGCAGACGTACTGACAGCTTCCAAAGAATTGGCGGATTTTTTTGATCGGACGGTAAAACTTGTGGCAGACCCGAAATTGGCGAGCAACTGGATTATGGGAGAATTGCTTGGCTTCCTCAATCAAAACAGTTTGGAACTGAAAGATTCGAAGATGTCAGCCGAACATTTGGGACAGATGATTGCACTGCTGGAAAACGGAACGATTTCCAGCAAGATTGCGAAAACAGTATTCAAAAGCATGATGGAAACAGGCCAGGATCCGGATACGATCATCCAGGAGCAAGGCCTGGTTCAAATCAGTGATGAAGGCGCATTGCTGCAAATCATCGATCAAGTGATTGCGAAAAATCCAAAATCAGTCGAAGATTTTAAAGCTGGGAAAGAAAAAGCGATCGGTGCATTGGTTGGTCAAGTCATGAAAGAGACAAAAGGAAAAGCGAATCCCCAGTTGGTCAATCAATTGCTGATTGGACGCTTGCAATAGATTCGTATACGAATCTCTCGACACCCCTGCAGCTTTTGCGGGGGTTGAGGCGTTAAAGCGGACAGGAAGGCAATAGGAAAGCGATAGAATCTTGATGTTTTAAGTATGATTGGGTTGGGAAGGATTTCCTTATGGAAAGAAAACGTGCGCGTATCATTTATAATCCATCGTCAGGGAAAGAGATTTTACGCAATCATTTGCCTGATATGCTCGACATATTGGAAAATGGCGGATTTGAAACGTCTTGTCACGCTACGAAGGGATCTGAGGATACGATGGAAGCCGCCCGGCAAGCATCTTTCCATCAGTTTGATCTGGTCGTCGCTGCTGGCGGGGACGGTACGATCAATGAAGTGATCAATGGCCTTTCCCGTTGTGAATATCGGCCGCCGTTGGGAATCATTCCGGCAGGAACGACGAATGATTTGGGACGGGCGCTTCGTTTGCCGCGTCATCCGATCGAAGCCTGCAAGGTGATTATTGAGCAAAATTATGTGCCGTTGGATGTAGGGAAAGTAACTGCTATTTCAGAAGAAATGGCGAATTCTGAATCGTATTTCATAAATATTGCAGCATGCGGCCGCTTGACTGAAATTTCCTATGAGGTTCCCAGCAAATTGAAAACCATTCTGGGCCAATTGGCATATTACATGAAAGGTTTTGAAAAATTGCCGCAAATCCGCCCCATTCACCTGGATCTCGACTCTCCGGAATATTCATTTTCCGGTAAAGTCATGCTGTGTTTGATCGCGAACAGCAGTTCGGTAGCCGGATTTCACCGTATTGCACCGGATGCCAAAATTGACGATGGAGTATTTGACGTATTGCTTGTCAAAACCATGAGCATACCCGAATTGATACGGTTAGCGACTTTGGCCTTGCGAGGAGAACATATTGCCAGCGACAGAATTGACTATTTTCATACAAATCATTTAGTGGTGAAAAGCGATGAACAAGTCGATTTAAATTTAGACGGCGAGTATGGCGGCGCACTTCCTCGGCAGTTCCAAGTTCTCAAGCATCATTTGCAAGTAGCAGTAAAAAACAACATTCAGGCAATTTCCGGTAATGAGTCCGATTCGGATGAGATGGTGGAGTATATGATTGAAGAATCGCTGCGGTAATGGAGGAATCGATATGGCCCAGTTTCAACCCCCTGTACAGGTTGGGGCGATCTATGAATTGGATATTGCCGGTCTTAGCCATGAAGGGGATGGAGTGGGGCGGTATCAGGGCTTTACGGTATTTGTCAAAGGCGCTCTGCCAAATGAACGGGTGCTTGCACGAATTACAGACGTACAAAAACGCTTTGCACATGCTACGATGGAAAATCTGATTGAACCTTCAAAGGATCGCATTCAACCGATTTGCGAGGTGTACGATCAATGCGGCGGTTGTCAACTGCAGCATCTGTCATACCAAGGACAGCTTGCATATAAAGAGCAGCATGTGAAAGATGTACTTCAGCGAATTGGTCATTTGGATCTGGATTCCATACGAATCCATCCGATCATTGGAATGAAGCAACCTTGGCGATACAGAAACAAAGCGCAAGCACCCGTGGCTCAGCAATCGGTATCGACTTCAAATGTCGAATACATTTCCCAGGAAATCGAAACGGGTAATAGTTTGTCTAAAATTAGAAATATTGCAGAAAAAAGCGAAACAATGTCGAAGCTGTCAAAGAGTGCAGAAGAAAGAGACATCCATTCCAATCAGAACGATGATGGTCTGGTTGCCGGTTTTTATGCCGCCAATTCCCATCAAGTGGTTGATATCGACAAATGCCATATCCAGCATCAGTCAAATGAAGAAATCATTCGCAGTGTCAAAGGTATTTTGCGTGAATTACAGATACCGGCGTATAACCGAAGCAAACGTACCGGCATCGTGCAACATATCATTGCCAAAGTTGCCTTTGCGACAGGCGACACCATGATTGTTTTGGTCACCAAGACGAAAGAATTGCCAAAACAAAAAGCGTTTATTGATTTGGTTCGGCAACGCATCCCGCATACCGTAAGCATCATGTTGAATTATCATCCGGAACATACGAGCAAAGTAATGGGGAAACAATCCTTTTGCATTTGGGGAAAAGAAGAAATATACGATCAGATCGGCGATATCCGTTTCGCAATCTCTGCCGATTCTTTTTATCAGGTCAATCCGGTTCAGACACAAGTACTCTACGGAAAAGCATTGGAATATGCAGAACTCACCGGTTCTGAGATCGTCATTGACGCATACTGTGGCGTTGGGACAATTTCTCTTTTCCTTGCCAAGTCTATCAAGCATGTGTATGGGATTGAAATTATTGATCAAGCGATACAGGATGCCAGGAAGAACGCAAAAATGAATCAGATAGAAAATACCACTTTTATTACAGGGAAAGCAGAAGTTGAAATCCCCAAGCTGTATCGTTCAGGAGTTGCAGCAGATGTGATCGTCGTGGATCCGCCCCGCAAAGGCTGCGATGAGAAGCTGCTGGCAACGATTGCGGAAATGAAGCCAAAACGGGTAGTCTACGTGTCCTGTGACCCAAGCACACTGGCGCGGGATCTGCGGTATTTGGAGGATCATGGGTACAAGACGATGGAAGTGCAGCCTGTCGATATGTTTCCGCATACGGCGCATGTGGAAGCTATATCGTCAATCGTATTGAAAAAATGAGGGTAGCGGGTGTAAGGACCAGGGCTGGGTTTTGGGGCTCTGGTTTTTTTGGTTTAAATCTTATCTTCACAGCCATAAAAGTATGATATGGTAGGATTTTCATTGATTAGCAGGCAAAAAACAGCGCTACTCTTTAGTATTGTTATTTTTGTAGGTCAAAGTGTTCTGGTGTAATTGTGAAATATAGGATTCAGCGGGGGAACTCTACCACAAGTAACGGCAAATTTTTTTGCTAGGGAAGCCGGAGAAGGCCTTGAAATGGCTTGGCTTGTTGAGGCTGTCCTTTGGTCATCATGCGATAAAACTCTGTTTTAAAGGCGATTGAGAGCTTTATAGCAAGATTAAATAAAATGCTGGACAGTGAAAAGTTTTTGTCGAAAAATTGTTGGATATAGGAATAGCTAAGGAGAGTCTTCAACATGACTTGGTCAGTTCTCCTTTTCGCCCTCCTTCGCACCGTACGTGATTCTTTCGAATCATACGGCGCTCCATCATGACCTTCTACATGAGACGATTCAACTTTTCTCTGAAGGATAGAATCTTTTTCCAGATCTTCTTGCCTAACGAGGCATAATCCTCTTGGCTATGAATCTGTCTGTGGCAATGTTCATGTACCGCGGCTAAATTGTTGACTCGATTGACGGAAGCCTGCGGGAGGTGAGGGTCAATATGGTGGATGTGTAGATTGAACGGTTGTAGTTCTTCGTCACAGACCCTGCATTTCCCTTTGTCCCGGTTATAAGCATAAGCTCGATTCAGGAAGTATTCGAAGTTGTATCTCTTGTCGGTCGCGCCTTTGCTGATGATTTTAGAAAAGTGCAGAGATAACAGCTCATCTGCCCGTGCCCGCAAGGGTGTCTTTCCTGTTCGTTCCCGATACAGCTTTCGACCTTCTATCGTGAAGGGGGATTCCTCCGGATTCTTGAGTTGCGTTTTCTTCCACTTACAAAATGCCAACGAAGTGATGCCGATATTCGCATGCTTGTACGTTACGGCTGGAATGCCCATTGTATAATCTGCGTGGACACTTGCGAGATTGTTCACTTCGTTGGCGGGAAGCCAAATGCCGCCGTATTTGTCCAATACCCTCTTTGCTTTCCATTTCAGGTTGTATGCATATTTGCTCAAGATGATGTTGACCCACGTGGTGCATTGATAATATTGGATGATTCCCCTGATCGTTGCGTTGACGACATTGATTTCATGGATGAGAGCTTCTTTGTTCTTGCAGCGTTTCAGGGTATTCAATTTCTGGTGGAGTTCCCTCGCTTTGCTTTTCAGCCGAGTTCGGTCGGGCATGGTTCGCGTCACATAGCCGGTTCGTGATTTGCCTTTGATCATCTTGCATTCACAGCCGAGGAAATGGATCGGCTTCTCTCGGACGTTGGTGATGACTGTCTTCTCTACCGATAATGCCAGTTTGAGATTCGATCGTAAGTAATTGCTGATTCGTTGTTTCCATTTCTCCGCATTCCGTTTGGTGTCGGTCGCGAGTATCCAGTCATCGGCGTAGCGAACGAGATAAGCAGGCTTGAGGCGGCTCCTTTTCTTGAGGGCTTCCTGCTGAGTGCTTGGCGTTGCATACGTCTGTTTGGTTTTCTTGTTTTCCCATTCCCGGGTCACCCACTGATCGAACGAGTGGAGATACACGTTGGCAAGTAGCGGTGAGATGATGCCCCCCTGTACCGTTCCCAGCGGGTTGATCTGAATTTCATCCATGATTCCCGTTTTGAGCATCGCTTTGATGATCATAAGCACTCGTTGATCGCGTATTCCCATGCCGTATAATTGTTTACACAGTTTGTTGTGGTTGACGCAATCGAAGAATTTGGAAATATCTCCTTCTACGATCCAGGGGTATCCCGTGACATAGAGGATTCGCGTCGTTCTTTCCAGTGCCATATGCGCATCCCGCATCGGGCGGAATCCGTAAGAATGCTTAAAGAATTGCGCTTCCATGATCGGTTCCAGAATGATTCTTACACATTCCTGTACGATGCGGTCGATGATGGCGGGCACGGTCAGTGCAAATTACACAATCATTCAGTCAGTCTTTGGGATTTCTAACAATTACCCACCCTTTCCACCCCCTTCACGATCAATCGTTTCAAATTTTAAAAGTGAAAGAAGTAAATGGAACCCGCATGTACTCCATTCATACCGATTCGGGTATTGTTTGTATCCCTGAATCCTGGACCGATCGTCACTTGCCTTCGATTCAGGCTATTTCCCGTGCTCCTAACTCCCCACTTTACCTAGGGACTCTAAAAGAATTAATTGATTTCATTAAGAGAAAGGATGATCTCCAAACTCGTAAGAATATTATGATTGACAACTTGTCCCATATGGAGGTATTTTCTTAATATGAATACTACTGATAAGAAATCAAGACCCTATCGTCAAGAATCGACTGAACAACTATTAACTCGTAGTCAACAAATAGTAGAGTCCTTATTTGATCCTAGCCAGATCCTTCGCGGTTCTCTTATCACACGCAACATCAAATGTGGTAAATCGGCCTGTCGCTGTTCCACCGGTGAAGGCCATCCTAGTTTCTACCTATCTACTATCCATCAGGGACGCACCCGACTCGATTATGTCCCGGCTTCCTGGGAGCCATGGGTACGTGAAAGATTAGACAATTATCATATCTTGCAGGAACTTATCGTAGAACTGACAGAAATCAACCTAGAGCTTTTACGCCGTCGTGAAAAAAGCGAGTTCCTGCAGAAATAATTCTGGAGGGGATTGTATGTCTAGTTCTGCTTTAGCTGCTTTAGTGGGTAACGACAGCAACAAGGTAGAAGAATTCGTTTCTGTGTTCGCGAATATGCTGAGCTCATTCATAGCGGCATGGCATGGGGAGGAGGAAATAGCAAATGAATCAGACGATATCGTCCATGAAAGTACATCCACAACACCTGGATCGGAAAGCACTGATCTACATTCGCCAGTCGACCTTAGCTCAAGTCCGATTTCACAGGGAGAGCACGGAGCGACAGTATGCCCTTCAGGAGAAGGCTCTGAGTCTGGGGTGGACACAGGATCAAATTCAACTGATCGACGAGGATTTAGGTTTATCCGGTGGGCAAGGTTCCAAAAGGCAAGGATTTCAACGACTTGTAGCCCAGGTCTCACTCGGGGAAGTAGGTGCGATTTTTGGTCTCGAAGTTTCTCGCCTGGCTCGTTCTTCCGCAGACTTATTGCGCCTACTCGAACTGTGCAGTATATTCGACACCATCGTAGTGGATGAAGACGGCATCTATGACTTGAGTGATTTCAATGATCGTCTCATTTTGGGTTTTAAGGGTACGATGAGTGAAGCAGAGTTACACTTTTTGCGCTCACGTCTCATTGGTGGGAAGAAGAATAAAGCCCATAAAGGAGAGCTGCGCTTTCCCTTACCCGTAGGCTATTGTCACGATGTGGACGGCAACACCGTGATTGACCCGGATGAGGAGGTACAGAATGCCGTGCGTCATATCTTTACTGCCTTTCGGGCAACAGGCAGTGCGTATGGTGTGGTTCAGTTTTTTTCGCAAAACCATCTTCGTTTTCCGAAAAGAGCATACGGTGGTGTTTGGGCAGGAAAGCTTATCTGGGGTACGTTAACCCACGGTCGTGTATTGGGGATACTCTATAACCCTGCTTATACGGGCGCTTATGTGTTTGGTCGCTACAAGGATCGAAAACAATTGGATGAGCAGGGCTTGTTTGTTCATCGCATCGTTCGTTTACCCAAAGACCAATGGGAGGTGCTTATTCACGACCATCATCCTGGGTATATTTCATGGTCAGAGTACGAAGAAAATCTCAAACAACTGCAGCAAAATCGAACAAACGCAGAAGTGAGTGGTCCAGCGAGGGAAGGGATTGCCCTACTTCAGGGAATCATCGTGTGCGGAAAGTGCGGTCGCCGCATGTCTGTTCGTTATACAGGAAATGGCGGGATCGCTCCACGGTATGAATGTAAAGCAAGATGGGAAAATGGCGATCGTGCCACTTGTTCTTCCCTTCGCTCTGAACCGGTAGATCAAGCCATTGCCGCCAGAGTTCTAGAGGCTGTACAACCTGCTCAACTTGAACTCGCCTTACGCTCATTCGACAAGGTTCTAAGCGAAGAAGATAAAGTGGAAACAAGTTGGAAACTTTCCTTGGAAAGAGCCCAGTATGAGGTGGATCGTGCACAACGCCAGTACGACCTTGCTGAACCGGAAAACCGATTAGTGACACGTGCCCTGGAAGCGAGGTGGAATGAAAAAATGGCGACACTCAACCAAATTCGTGAAGAATACGAGCATTACTGCTCAAGTCGTGCATGGCGACCGACAGAGCAAGATAAGCAAGATATTCTATCTTTAGCGGAAAACTTGCCACGTATTTGGCGTGCGACAACAACCGAGATAAAGGACCGTAAAAGAATCCTACGTCTATTAATCGAGGATGTCACTGTTTTTTGTGAGCCTGGTCAAGCGGATATTCGTTTAGGGATCCGCTGGCGCAATCAATGCCATGAGGTTGTTCACACGACCAAGCCCTTGCCGCATCACTTGGCGCGCAAGCATTCGATGGAGACGATTGATCGTATTCGAGAATTAGCCCGCGATATGACAGACACTCAAATTGCAGCACATTTCAACCAATCCGGATACCGAACTCCTGAAGGTAAGCCATTTACCACTGACTCTATTCAGTGGCTACGATATCGCTACCGCATTCCTGGGCCTTCAAAACAAAGCAATGAATGGACCGTAAAAGAAGTAGCTCTTCACTTTGGTGTAAGCACTCATGTGGTCTATTATTGGCTGAATAAAGGTTTATTAAAGGCAACCAAAATAGCACCGGGATGGCCATGGAAAATTAAACTTGATGAACACACTAAGAGGACTCTGTCGGATTGGATTTCTCATTCAGGCCATATTTCAAAACGTTCAAAAACATAAGATTTACATACCCTAATTCTTTTTTCACTACAAATCCAAAACATATTTGAGGAGTGTGCAGTATGAATAAACCGTCGGAATCCCCAGCGGGCGTTTCTCCGATTTTCCGGGTTTCGGGATATACTTCCTCCGAATGGGATGCGGTTCGTGTCTGGTTAGGCTGGCTTGTACCCGTGCAATGATCTCGGGGTAGTCCTTTTCCAGAATATGCTCGCGCATCGTTTCCCCGTCGCTGCCCGGTGTTTCGCTGCCTTTGTTGCTCTTGATGTTATGAATGGCGGTGAGAATGGTTATTTCCGATTTCATGTATTCCAGCAGTCCTTTGAACCGGGGTTTTCCTCCCCGATTCAGGGCGGCTTTGGTTTCGATATACAGGAAATCCAGCAGATTTCTCAGATCGATTTCGGATGATAGATTCTTGTGTTCAGATAAGTTAGATGGTTGAGCCAAAGCATCACCCCCCTTGTAGAGGATTTTACTTTGGGTTGAGTCAGGTATGCGCAGCGGCTTCCCTAACGGTTGAATGATTCATGTAAAAAAAAAACTTCAGTCATGACTATGCCCCTTCGCTCGGGGTCGTTTTCTCCTCCTTCGCATATCGCTATGCGTAGTGACTAACGGCGACCAGTCATCACTACTACGGGCTGATGTCCCCTGAATGCGGCAGCCATTTCCTTCTGCTTAGAAGCATTAGAGTTCTCTCTCCTTGACATCCTCTTTCAGGGTTCCGCTGTTTCCTGTATTCTAGTCTTGTAGGATTCCCTTAGGTCTCTCTTATAGCCCGCCAGCCGTCCTTTTATCCAGGGTTGGGGGATGCAGGACTTCTATCCTTTATGGGATAGAGATCGTGGTCGGCATTTTCTATTACCGTCCCGATGACTGAGCCCCTTATCAGGGGCGTGCAACTTCATTTTGTTGTCACTGGTTCTTTCGAGCCGTACACTCAGAGATTCGTCGGTGTCGATGGACACATTCTAACCATAGAATTCCATGACCCCCCGTCTACTTTACTTGCCATCTCAGGCTCGTGTTTCGCCGTCCTCAGCGAGCTCTCATACGGGACAAGAGAGAACTTGACCGCATGTCGCGGGGCTTAGGGTAGGAACGCCAACCTTCGTTCTAAGCAGGTACTTCCCCTGCCTATTTGAATACAGAATTCGATTGCCGGAGGCAATCGCTCGCTTTTATTGAGCGTTTCCGCTCAGGTTGTGGCGAGAACAGCGCGCACAGAAAAATAACCCAATCAGGCGATCTCATGATATCCTTAAGGTTTCCAAGCCAGAAAGGAGATCAGATCGCTGAAAGGGTTCCATTTGCTAGTTTACCCGATTTCGTAGCGATTGACCATACGATGTTAAAATTCATGAATGAAGTTTTATCTGCGTTCCGATCCTGTTTTTCACGAACGGCTACCTTTGAGTGGTTCATTATCATCATTGTCGGTCTGATGTTACGCACCGATCGTCTGGGGGTGACGACCCTAATCCGGGATCTCTCCTTGCATCCCCGTAGCTACGAGACCTTGATTCATTTCTTCCGTTCCTCTGCTTGGTCGCTGGAATCTCTTCGGTTGACGTGGCTTCAGGTGATTCGGCGTGTAGCGCCCCTGTTCTCCCTTAACGGAGCAGTGGTGCTTGTCGGTGACGGTATGAAGCAGGCCAAGGAAGCCCGCCGGATGCCGGGTGTCAAGAAACTCCATCAGGAATCCGAGAATTCTTCCAAGGCACAGTACATCTTCGGACATCTTTTTGGCGCTATCGGCATTCTCATGGGAACGCCGCAGAAGTGGTTTTGTCTGCCCTTGTTCATGAACCTGCAAGATGGCGTGAAAACTATGTTCGGCTGGAGCGGCTCCTCTGAACGGCAAGATTCCCATGTGGTGCAGATGATGGATCAGGGCTTTGCGGCTGCCAAGCCATTCGGGAAAGCCTTGCTTCTGCTGGATCGTTATTTTCTGTCTGTTCCTGCGCTGAAGCGCTTGAACGAGTGGAACGCGCCAGGAACAACTCGGATGCACATCATCACGAAAGCCAAGTCGAATACTGTGGCGTATGAGTATCCTTCCGCGACGAAGAAGAGACGAGGACGTCCACGAAAAAAGGGAGCGGAAGTGAAACGGAAGTCCCTGTTCCAAAGCCGTGCGGATGCGTTTCAAACGGCCCAAGTGGCGATTTACGGCAAGGATGAAGCGGTTCCGTACCTGTGTCTGGATTTACTGTGGGGACAGGGGCTGTACCAAAAGTTGCGTTTTGTCCTGGTTCAGCTTGGCGACCAGTTGTCCATCCTGGTGAGCACCGACCTGACGTTGGAAGCAACGGACATCATCCGCTTGTATGGGTACCGTTTCAAGATCGAATGTACCTTCCGTGAAATGAAGCAAGCCATCGGTGGATTCAGTTACCATTACTGTAGCAAGTCCATGTCGAAGCTCAAGCGCTACCTGAAGAAGGGAGAGATCCATCCACTGGAGCAAGTCACCAATGAAAAAGATCAAACGAACATTCGTCTGACCGTCAAGGCTATCGAAGGCTATGTGATGTGCAGTTGCATCGCGATGGGCTTGCTGCAACTGCTCGCAGTGAAGTATTCCCATCGGGTTCCCGCCCGTTTCTTTCGTTACTTGAGAACACCATCGTTTCTGAAGATACGGTTATGGTCTATTTGCGCAAATCTATTTTTCGCATGTTCGCTCACAACCCGCATGTATCCATATCGAAAATAATCCAGTCCAAGCAAATTCCGGCTGATTCCGATAGCGATTTGCTGGCTTTTTAAAGGTGTGAACTTTTCACTGTTCAGTGGATTACAAGCCAAAAAAAACAGTATCCAATATTATTGAATCTTTAAAGCCATTGGAAGAAAAGTTAGGTTATGAGAATTGCTCGTATTTATTTTGAATGGCTCCTCATTGGCAATTCCCTCGGTTCATCTTTATCCTTCACAATCTTTCTCAACATTTCTTCTTCCTTTGGTAGATCTTTTGGCTTACTTCCAGCTTTGAATCTTGAAACATCCATTTGATCCATTATATTCGGTATCTTAATTCCCCTTTTAGTTGGTTTATTTGTAGATTCGTGTGCCTTATATTTTCTTAGCCATACCCATAGAAGCCTTCGAAGTACACAACATCATTCACAATATAACGGCCTAAGAGAAACGATGCCGTCATGTATCTTTGCAAATGATGTTTATCGTCACTGATACAGAAAACACATAAGGTGTCCCACTCTCAGCTGGCAGGACACCTTATATCATCACAAGCAATAACAGGAAGATTTGACTCTCACTTTACTTGTGCAACTAACGCCATGATCCACCACAATACGCCCGCAAAAAGGATCATGAAGACTGACATCGACAAGGCATCCTTATGCCGAATATACCATTTCATGATAACCTCATCCTTTCGCGCTCTTCTTGAATGTCCTTCTCAGCCCAGCGCATGATGACGCTAAGCAATAGCACCACGACAATAAACACGATACTGTAGAGCCAAGTCAACGGTGAAAACATGTTGTTGAAGAAATCTCCCATAGCCCAAATTCCAATGACGGACAACAGCAAAAACAAGGTACTGGCAATTTTGGGATGATTCTTGAATCTAGGCATGGATGCCATGCCTCCCATCCATCGGTCGTTTCACATTCGAATCATCAAATCTTTGCTGATCCTCTTCCGAAACAGGGAAAGGCGGACGGCCATTTGGCTGCAAATCTTTCGGATCTACCGCATAAACCAGTTTATACAGCTTCAAATATTTTGGGATATCACGGAATCCCGGCACCAACGGGAACAAGACAACGAACACAAATGCTATCAACCCGTTCCAGAAAATAAACCCGGGTCCATTCGATCCTCCAGGCAACAATACGTGGGCAACAGCAGGAATAATGAGATACCAAGGCCCGACAAAGAACCCTCGTTCTTTGATCATCCCCCACTGGTCGTCTGTCAACCCGTTCTTGATCGCCGTGTTGAGCAGATACGGTTGGTCATACAGCCAAATGTTTGTATATTGATAAATATGTTCCGGACTTGTTCCTTGAAAGTACGTTTCCAGATATCCGTTTTGGGCCAATTGCAGAATTGATTGTGCGATTTCTGGTACGGGTCCAAAGTTTCCTTTCAAATGTGCGATTTTTGCCATTTGTGGGACAGGCGTTAATCCCATACTGTCTCCACCCATGCTGTTCATACCCATCGCTTTTTGAATTGCTTTGTCATAATTCATCGCCCATTGTTTTTGTTCAGACGGTTTGGCTTTCATATACTGATCGAGCGCTGCCTTTTGTTGACTATTAAGTGCCCACTTGGCGCTTTTCAGCGGATTAATGACCAAGCTGCTTACCGGATCGGACATTCCGTACTCATGCACATTTGTATACGATGCAGAAGTTCCGTCCAGCTCTTGTGCCACAGCCAAGATCGTTCCACCTGGCTGGTTCGTGGAGATTTTTTGAATCGTCGCCACCGGCCAGTCAGGACTACCTGCGGAAACACCTAATATTACGACTCCTAGAATCACTAGAATTCCAACAATCGGATAACGCCAGAAGCAGTGCGTCACAATACTAAACCTTGTTTGCCCATTTTTTTCTGACTCGCGTCTCATAGCTCTCACCCCTTATAGCGGACGGGCAATGCCTTGAAGTTTTACTAGCGCAACGTGCACACCAATTAATACGACGAGAACAAACGGTATCAATGCAACATGAATAATCAACGCAGATGTAAAATTCTCCGGTGAAATAAGTTTTAAAATTGGAACGGTAAACAGCATGTCGTCCGAGTGCATGGAGACGAATTGCGACTCCCAGTCACCTCGTGCCAACAGCCCAAACAAATTTTCTCCCAAGGACAAGAAAAATGTTACAAACCCGATCATGTAGTTGATCGAGCGTTTGCCCCGATAAGCACCTGTGATCCAAACGCGAATAATGTGCAGAAAGAGGAAGAAAAAGAATGCCTGTGCCGACCAATAATGTATGGATTTGACGATATATCCTGCATTTGAACCTGACCACCAAGTAGGACCGAAAAATGTGAGAATCAATCCTGTCAGTATCAAAAGCAAAAATGAGAAAAATGTAAGGCCACCCATACAGTACCAATAGGATTCGGCATATGACGGAGATACTTTCCCGAACATCCGGTTAAACGGCGGCAGATATGCAAAACTTTCTAAAAACGCTCGCCAAAATCCACGTTTTTCCTTTCGCTCTTTCCAATGAAAAGGTTCGCTCGTGTGGTGTTCAAAATACGCTTCATTTCGATTGGCTGACATCGTTCATCACCTCAACTCCGTGTGATCTTGATATTGCACCAATATTTTTGCGACGTCTAACACATATGTACCACCTCCGATAAAAATAGAATACCATTGTATGGTATATAATCGCATGACTCGTTCGGACTATATATAACTAATGGTATTTGATCGTTTTCCTCAGATGAAAAAAGGGAGTGGCAGACATTTGTGGACAAGGGGTTATTATATAAGTACAGTTGGAATTAATAAAGATGTGATCGATCCGAGAGTACATTCAAAAGCAAGAAGAAGCGGATATCACCGAAGATAAGGCAGTCAAACCGATAACCTCTTAACCCAACTTTCGATTTACCATTATTAAATTTGGGTAGAAAAAATTTTTTGAAGTAAAATTCTTTGATTTTCGCTTATTTTTGCCGTTTTATGATGCCCGATGTGCTTCGATTTGTAAATGTAGTGACCTAAATCTAGTTTCCAAGGAAATGATTTACATTGAAAATTCTGAGTAATGCGTTCATCCTATCTTTGATGGAGAGAAAATGTTGCTTATTGGAAATAAATTAACTTGTATTGATTAACAATGACTTGAATACTGTTTTATCAGATTTTTCCGGCATTTAAAAGGTTGTAGTGACCGACAAAATTTAAAAAATCCAGTCAGGTCAAGGATTCGCGCGATTAAGTGCGGAAAGTTGGGTTAGGTTTTGATGGATATAAAGTTCGTTCCATTCGTTCGATCGAACGATTTTGGATACTACTTTCGCTTACACATTTATATTGCACCATCGGTTTAGGGCAATCTTCAAAATTCGTCGATGGACTCAGAATTGTGCGAAAGCGAGTAAAAGTGGACTACGTCCAATGGATTTATGAATCTGCACAAAATCATGTATCGATCGAATCCGGTTTACAACAATTAAAACTGGCCTAGCAGCAATCCATACTGTTTACTTTATATATTTGTAAATATTTTGTTCATTTATAGTTCATATGTTGAATCTTCTGCACAAAACCTCATATTTTTCGACACAAGAAAAAAAGAAAACGAGATAACTTGATAGAATAGGTGATTTTTGCTATGAGCTTCTTAAAGAAAGAACAGCAACAAGATTCAACAGTGAAAACTTTGACAATTCGAATGAATTTATTGTTTTTTCTGTTGTTTTTGATGTTATCAGCTTTGGTTGTTCGTCTAAGCTTTATACAGCTTACGAAAGGAGAATCCTATCGGACACTTGCTGCCGAGAGCCATTTGGATCAGATGCCCATCCCGGCGCCACGGGGATTTATCTATGATAGAAACAAAACATTGCTTGTATCGGATACGCCTTCCTTTACTTTGATGTACAGCGGAACCTTTCATAAAACGGATCCGAAGTTTCAAACATTAGTAAACAAGATCCATCAGTTGATTCCGCAAATTTCAACAACGGAAATTGAAAAACGCATGACAGCAAATCCGTGGGTGAGTGTAAGTCACCGCATTGCCACAGGTCTTACTGATCAACAGGTATCCTTTATTCGGGAACACCAGGATCAATTTCCAGGCTGTAATATTATTATTGAGCCTGTCAGGAAGTATATATATGGAGATTTGGCAGGACATGTGATTGGCTATTTAAACTCTATACCGGCAAGCCAAGTGGGAAATTATAAGAAACTCGGCTATCAAGTGGATGATAAAGTGGGTCTTGCTGGCGTGGAAATGCAGTATGAATCGTATTTGCATTGACAAAACGGCAAATTGACAGTAGAAGTCGACAATCAGAATCACATCATCAAAAATTTAGGTTTAGATCCCCCGCCAACGAAAGGTGATGATCTGGTTCTCAACATTGATGCAGGTTTGCAACAAACGATGCAAGATGCAATAAGTACTCAGGTGTTGGCATTGCAAAAAATGGGGAAACCTGCAAAAAATGCGGCTGCGGTTGCGATGAATCTAAATACCGGCGAAGTATATGCCATGGCCAGCTATCCAAGCTTCAATCCCCAATGGTTTATTGATGGAATTGGTAAACACATTAACCAATGGCAGCAATCGCAAAACAACTGGACGATTCAAGGACTCTTCCCACCAGGATCAACCGAAAAACCGTTAACGGCAATGGCAGCTTTGCAAGACGGCGTCATTAACGCTTCCACCATCTTTTTTGATCCTGGATATTTTATGTGGGATGGGCAGCGATTTAACAACTGGTGGCTGTAAGGGAATGGAAAAGTAAATCTGACACGAGCGCTCACCCTTTCCAATGACACCTATTTTTATAATGTTGCTTACCAGTTTGCAAAAGGTATGGATGGACCGACTGCACATAAACACGTCATGGATCGATTACGTTATTACCAACAAGCATTCGGTCTCGGCGTTTCAAAGACGGGAACAGGTGTTGATCTTCCATACGAAGCTTCCGGTTTTATGTTTGATAATGGAAATCCTGGGGAGCTGCTATTTGCGGCGATTGGTCAGGAGGAAGAATTTACGCCAATTTCTCTTATGCAATACGTAAGTACGATCGCCAATGGCGGAAAACGGATAGAACCGCATATTGTAAAAGAAATCGTGGATCCGAATGGACATATTGTAAAAACATTCCCACCGAAAGTATTAAATACGGTGCCTGTTTCACAAGCAAACATCAAGCTCGTACAACAAGGGATGGAACAAGTGGTCGCTTCCAC
This sequence comes from Fodinisporobacter ferrooxydans, assembly GCF_022818495.1. Classification (GTDB taxonomy): domain Bacteria; phylum Bacillota; class Bacilli; order Tumebacillales; family MYW30-H2; genus Fodinisporobacter; species Fodinisporobacter ferrooxydans. Next base: position 1,855,992 of record NZ_CP089291.1, read on the forward strand.
AGAAGGAACGGCACATTCGATATTCGTAGGTGCGAAATATACGGTTGCCGCCAAAACAGGTACAGCCGAAGTCGGAACAACACCAAACAATAATGATACCTCTGTCTTTATTGGTTATGCACCGGTCGATCATCCGCAGATTGCCATTGCTGTCGTCATTCCAAGCGGTGGAGAAAGCTGGACAGGAATCGGTCCAGTCTCTAGAAAAATTATGGATTATTATTTTGCGCACCCGATCAAATAAAAATATGGAATGTGTGATCAAATTGGCAGTCTTGATCAACACGAAAATACTCGCAATTTCCTCACAAGCATGTTGATGAGCAAAGCCAGCATCCTTAAGAGGATTTACGAGTATTTTCAATTTTTTCTAAAGCAATACTTTTTTAAGCATATCTTGTTTTAATGGAGTTTAAAAAACTCTTGGTACGGCGCCACGACTGCATCGTCCACATCTTTTGCCTGAACCCCAAACATGATACGCACTTCCGATGATCCCTGATTGTTCATTTCAATATTGATTTTTTCTTTTGCTAGCGCGGTGGTTTCACGGGCTGTTGTACCAACAGAATTCCGCATTCCTTCACCGACAATCATGACAGGTTCCAACTTGTGAACTTGCCGTTTCAACAATGTTGAATTGGAATTTTCAGCACCAAGATATAAATAATGGAAAATCTGATTCCAAATAAGTTGGGCATACTAAGAATACGATAGGAGGTTAAAAATTGATTACGTTAATCTATAGTGCAATTATCCCTACCATACTCTTGATGTTTTGGATTTATAGCCGAGACAAAATCAACCCAGAACCAAAACAAGATGTATTGCGTTTATATATCTTGGGAGCGATTATCGTATTTCCGGCAGGAATTATTGAACGGCATTTATTGATCAGCAAAGCGCTCAACCCCAATAACGATGGGCTTATCCCAATTTTAATCACAGCATTTTTTATTGCTGGAATGGTAGAAGAATTTTTAAAGGCCGGGATCTTCCAGCGTGGAATCTATCACCATAAAGAATTTGACGAACCAATTGACGGAATTGTGTACGGGGTTGCCATCGCATTAGGGTTCGCTATGGTGGAAAATGTCATGTATGTAACCAGCTATGGATTGTCTGTTGCTTTTTTGCGATCTGTTACAGCTATACCGGCTCATATGTTCTTTGGAATAACCATGGGATATTATTTCGCGCGTGCAAAATTTGGTTTAAGCTCGGTCTATCGAGCATACTTAATCCCGGCATTTTATCATGGGATTTATGATTCATTTGCTATGATTGATGGGTTTTTGGGAAATGTGGGTCTGACGATTTTCCTGATCTATTTGATCTTTTTAAGCACTCGGTATATTCAACAATTGCGCCACCAAGCTATCTTATATTAGGCGAAGACATACTGAATATATCCCCTTGATGATTGAACCAATCAAGGGTTATATTCAGTGATTGATTCTGCTGCTACTCGGTGGCGGTATGCTTTTTCCACTGACCTTGGTCAACGTCAAATTCAGCTCAGACGCTAAATCGGTTACATTGGTATATGATTCTGAGCATTCCTTAATATTCGGTATAGTTACTGATAGTACATAGTGATTAAATATTACATTTTAAATTGATTGACTAATTTTTGTAACGCATCTGCCATTGTAGATAAAGAGTCGGAAGATGTTGCAATTTCTTCCATCGTAGCCAATTGTTCCTCTGTAGAGGCTGATATGGTTTGTGCCATTGAAGAAGTTACTTCGGACATTTTCTCAATATGCTCCATCGCTAGTACGATTCCTTCTGTTCCTACCGACATTTCTTTTGTCGCAGCAGTGACTTCTTGAATTTGCGTGGATACTTCATCTATGGATTTCCGAATTTTTTCAAATGAAACTTTTGCTAAATTCACTACATCTATTCCATGCTCGACTTCTTTTGTTCCCGCATCCATTGCTTGAACAGCCTTATTGATTCCGTCTTGAATACTGGCGATATAATTTGTAATTTGTTTCGCCGAATTCGAGGATTCTTCTGCAAGTTTGTGAACTTCGTCGGCCACAACGGCGAATCCTCGTCCATGTTCACCAGCTCTGGCAGCCTCAATTGCCGCATTTAAAGCGAGCAAATTTGTCTGATTTGCAATCCCGGAAATAACTTCTACGATTTTTCCGATACTTTGTGCATGTTTTCCTAGTTCTTGTATTGAATCAGCAGCCTCTAATACAGTTTTGTTGATAAAATGCATTTGATCGATAGTATTATGAATCGCTTGATTACCTTGTATCGATGCTTCGGATGCTTTTACAGAGGATTCAGAAACAAATTGTGCGTTGGCGGTAATTGACTGAAAACTAGAAGCCATTTCATGAATCGTGTGTGATGCCTTTTCTATATCCATAGACTGCTGTTGGGTTCCAATTGTAACTTCTTGAACAGAAGCTGCAATCTGTTCAGTCGCCCGACTTGTTTGTTCGGTACGATCCATTAACTCTTGTGAAGAAGCAGCAACTTGTGTAGAACTGACTTCCACTTGTTGGATTACGTCACGAAGATTACGAATCAACCGATTAAAAGAATTCGCAAGATTACCGATTTCATCGCGATTTTTGATGGTAATTTCATTTATGGTCAAGTTTCCGGAAGCAAGTTGTTCAATAGATGACGTTAGAGCCTTGATAGGTTTTGAAACCATCCGTGTAATAAAATACCCGAGAAATACAGCAAATCCTAGAGCGACAAGACTCGAAATGATCGTAATTAAAATGATTCTATTGACCATTAACTTCGTTAATTGTATGTCTTCATCTGCATGTTTTTGGGCTAGTGTTTGAACTGAATTCGCTTTCGAGATCATTTGACGGTCAATTGGGTCGATTTCTTTGATGAAATAATGTGTGGCTTGGCTTTTATCATTTTTGTATAACAATAAAAGTTTATCCATTTTAGTCATGTTTTCTTGATTCAGTTTTTTGATTTGGGTCAGAGCATCAATTTGTTCAAGAGAACCGTTTGCATTTTCTAATTGAATGGTTTTGATAGTTTGATCGACTATTTTGTTTATGGCTTTATGCGCCTGATCGTAGTTAATTAAGTCAGTTTCATTTGAATTTAATAAATAACTTTGTAAACTATTTGATTGTTCTTCAGTTTTTTCCATAATATCTTTGGCGTATTCACGAACTTGAATTTTTCCATTTAAGAGAAAAGAATAATCTTGTTCAATGGTTTTTGTTGAATACATCGATAATCCACCAATTATACCAAGAGTCAATGCTATACATAGGAATCCGAACGTTAATTTTTTCCCAATACTTAACTGCATTTTGACACTTCCTTTATAAATAGTAGGGATAAAGTTGAGACATATAAACTATTATCTTTTTTGAATTTTTCTATCTTCTGTTTCATAATAATGGATACTTATGAAAAACTTATGTAGAACCAAAATTTTTACGTTTCCTATGGATTACCTAACCGAGTATCAAAGTATCATCCAGTTCATTTGCTCGATCTCGGGTTCGACAGTCAAGAGTGAAGGGTTTGAAAAATTTAAAGAATTGCAAGAGGAAAAGGGCCTGTTCATTTGAGACAGCCCCATTTTCCTAGAAAAATATAGAAATCTTATTGAATACTCAAGGATTTTTAAATATTATTTCAGAAACTTAGCGAAAAAGCCCGCGGATTTATTCGTGGGATGAATCGCACAAAGTATTGCGACAACATGCAATTTCTCCTACAGTTGATGTAGGGGGTGAACTCGTGCAAGCCATCACAATTAAGATTCGGATCAATCCAACCGATAGCGCCTTATTAAAACAACTGGCATTGGAATACATCCAAGTAGTCAATCGTTTAACGGAAGAAGCCGAACAGAATGGTGCATTTCCAAAAGTCACAACAAAAGATGTAACGTCAAACCTTCCATCTGCTGTGTTGAACCAAGCGATACGGGATGCCAAAAGTGTCTATCGTAAAGGAAAAAAACTTGGTAAACGACCAATTTTGAAGAAACCTGTGTACTATGTGAACAATCAAAACTACACAATTGGAGATTCAACGATTTCATTTCCAATCATCATTGACGGAAAAGTAAAGAAAACATCTTTTCCTGCAACCATCACCGAACGAGACAGGGAACTACTTAACAATGCCAAGTTTGGACTCATGCGTGTGGTTGTGAGATCCAGCAAATGGTACGCACAAGTTTCCTTGGAAGTACCTACAGAACAAGAATCTTTTTCTACAGTGGAAATGGGTGTGGATCTAGGCTTAAAACTATAAATGAGCAAAAATACTTACAAATTTATACAACAAAAAAGTATAGACTGCCTCTAGGCCAGCTTTAATTGTTGCAAAACAGCTTCAATAGGTACTTGATTCTTTGCAGATTCATAAATCCATTGGACGTAGTCCACTTTTACTTGCTTTCGTACCATTATAAGTCCATCTCCAAATTTTGAAGGCTGACCTAAACCGATGGTGCAATATAAATGTGTCAGCGAAAGTAGTATCCAAAGTCGTTCTATTGCACGAATGGAACGAACTTGATATCCATCAAAACCTAGATTTTGTTTAGTTTGCCGAAAGAAAATCTCGATCGGCCAACGGCGACTATAATAATCAAGGATGGTTTGTGTCTCTAAGGATACATCTGTACACAGAAAAGCATGTAATACTTTCGAATTTTGAAACGCATCCAATGGCCAGCAAAGGAGTACCACCGCATTCTCAATGCCATTTAAAGCTCCTTCATATCGATACACCCAATAGGTTGATCCGTTTACGGTCACGAGGCAAACGTCCTGTTTGGTCACATACGATGCGAAGGTACTAAGTGAAACTCGAATCCCTTTGGGATAGAGAATACGGTTTGTTTTGAGTGCACCAATCAGATGGTATCCTCGCTCTGCATAAGTATTCATAAGTTTTGGGCATGTATACCATGAATCGACCAATGCATATCCAGAATAAGGTGGAATCGGCATGGTTTTGGCCAAATCACAAGCGTCATCAATTTTGCTTTGGCTCGATTTATCATAACGGTGAATATCATGAATGAGAGAATGTTCTCCACATTGAACAATCGTAGCCTGAACTTGATGACCCCAAACGGTTTTTCCTTTTAAGTGGGAATGATGGTAGTCTGTTTGTTCGATTGGGTGTTTTGCCTGTGACGAAGGCTTTGTCTTCTCACTAACCGTATCATCATGAATCACAAAAATAGGCTGTTCTGTTTGTTTGGCATGAGACAAAACAAATGAAAGCGATTCTTGTTTTACAAGTCTTTGGATATACGATTCGTCCCAAACACCATCCGAGAGAAAGTGTCCAATGGATGTTCGATGACATGAACTCCATTCCGCTATATCTACCACTTTACCACGATACCCTTTAGCGGTAGCTGCAATAAAAAATTCTTGAATATGCCGCAAGGCAGGCTTTGAAACATATAAGGATAGCCTACGGCTTTTTAAGAAATTGATTATTGCTTCGTGGTTTGGTATGGTAGTATTATGAGACATTTGTGAATCCTCCAGGTATGGTTTTGTGTGGTAACTTAATCTATACCACAGGAGAGGACAAATGTCTCTATTGTTTTTAATTGGTAAAGAAATGGAAGCGAATTTGCTCATTTATAGCTTAAAAGTTCCTGCGGTTGCTGTTACGTCCACAGGTAAAACGAAATTCTTTGGCAATGGCAGACAGACCAAGTATATCCGGCGTAAATATAAATCTCGCAGACGCAAACTTGGCAAACTGAAAAAGCTAAAAGCTATAAAGAAACTCGGCAACAAAGAGCAACGTTGGATGAATGATCAAAACCACAAAATCAGTCGCAAAATCGTCAATCTGGCAAAGCAGGAAGGTGTGTCCGTCATCAAATTGGAACGCCTTGCAAACATTCGCCAGACGGCAAGAACAAGCCGTAAACACGCAAAGAATCTGCATAACTGGTCGTTCTATCAATTGCAGCAGTTTATCACATACAAAGCAAACTTGGCTGGTATTCATGTGGTAGAAGTAGATCCAGCCTATACTTCGCAAACTTGCCCTAAATGCAACAAACGAAACCATGCAAACGATAGAAAGTACCAATGTACCTGCGGATTCTATACGCACCGGGATCGGGTTGGCGCGATCAACATTTTTCGTCAACCTGTGGCAGATGGTAACAGTCTGTCAGCCTAAGATGCTAAACGCACTGTCTTAGGACGGACTGATGACACAGCCCTGAACTTTCGGGAACTACGGCTACGAGAAATCGACTGCCGACTACCACGAAAGAATCCCACTCCGACAGGGGCTTGCGGCTTTAGCCGTGGGAGTGTCAAACTGTATTGCTTTTCAAAGATACATTCCTGTCATTCTTTTTTAATACCAACAAAGCAGCTATGCTGATGAAAACAATAACTGCGCTGGTCCATTGGGCAGCCGTCCAATAGAATAGATACCGAGGACTATCTCCACGGAGGAACTCAAGACCAAACCTCGCGAGTGCATATAGGATATTGTAAAGCAAGAACATCGTGCCAGTAGGCAGCTTTTTTCTTAATAGTGCAAACAGGATTGCAAAAATGACAAAATCGATCTGGCCTTCCCATACTTCCGCAGGCCAGAGCGGTTTTGAGCCGTACGTATCATAAGCAAATGTGCCAGGCGGATATACAAGTCCATAGCCCTTTCCTGTCGGCGAACCAAACGCATCCCCATTGAGCAGACAAGCAATGCGCCCGATTCCTTGCCCCAATATAATGGATGGTGCCAAAAGATCCGCAACTTTCCAGAAAGATAGACCTTTTCTTTTGCAATACCAGAAACCAGTCAGGATTCCGCCTACGATGCCCCCTTGAATCGATAACCCGCCATTCCAAAATGCGATCATTTCCAGCGGGTGTGCCAAATAATAGTTGGGCTCAAAGAAAAACACTTGCCAAATCCGCGCTCCGATGACTGCTCCGATTACAGAGGTATATACCAAAGGTACGATATGCTCTTCATATTGTTTCATCGTATAACGGGCTAATGTGATCCCAACTTGCGTCCCCAGGACGATCGCCAACAAGACCACCAAACCGTATGTGTGTACTGCAAAATTGCCGATATGAAACAAAATAGGTAACAATCCATTCACTCCTTATCTTTTTTGTTTCCAATGGTATCAAATTGATGTGAAGAAAGTATGAAGTCGTGCAATCCATGCATGTCTCCTCATAATATATTAGAAAAAATATCAACTTGCTCAGATTTTAACCTATCAAACCCATATCGCTGGACAAATCGGCTAAATCGTTCTCTCTTTTTCCCATGGAGTTGATACAGTGTGATTACCTTTAAAACAACGGTAATTAGGTCGTGTTCAGGAATATCCTGCAAGAGAAGTTGTCCGACATCTGCTTGTGTAGTTTTTGTTTCCCCGCCGATATATACTTCGAATCTGTCTTTCCGTTTAATAACTCCGATATCTTTAACCAAAGGCTCACCGCACGCATTGGGACAGCCAGTATATCCTACACGTAAAGGGAATGGAACCTTTAAACCAGCGATTGCGTGATTTAGTTTTTTGGCGACATCTAATCCTTCTTCTTCAGCGCCTTTACAAAAATTACAAACTGATACATTTTTGACTACAAATCCAACTTCATATACTTTCAGCCCATATGCCAGCAATTCACTCTTTGCATGTTCCGCTTGCTCATCATCTTTCATTTCAACAATTAGCTGTTGAAAAGTTGTTATCTCAATTTTTGCTTCTTCGCCAACTATTTCCGAAATTTTTGCTAAATCACGTGCAGTCAGCATTGGTCCCCCAACTTGAATTTCAGGACTTACAGCAAATTTCATGGTGCGTTCCTCCTACCATACATAGGTTTTTTCCGATTCTCTCATTTAAAGAAAATTTTTTCTATCAAACTAGAAATCTATGAATAAACAATTCATTTTCAGTACAAACTTTTTATCAAGGGTTTTGATAGTATTTGTATAGGAAAAAGGGGAATCAGCCATGAAATTCAATCAAGTATCGTTTATAAAAAAAACACGCCTATTTGCAATCTTTCTGGGTATAAGCATGATTTTGTTTCAAATATACAATTTGAAAAATACAAAGGCAGTTGCAGAATCCTTTGATGTTTACAAACAGACCTTTCAAACTTCCCAAGCAAACTTAGAGCAAATTCAACTGCATCAATGGTCAATTTTGAATCATGCTTGGATTTCGTCTTCTGAAGTTTCGCAACTGACAAATAAAGTGGCAACCAGTTTATCCCTGCAAAATCCAAAACGATTCTCTGATTTTACAGAATTGCATCGGTCATTCACAATACAGGGTCAGCTCGACCCCGGAACCAACGTACAAATCACCGTCACCAGCATTCATCATTCCGGAATTCCGACAGAGACATATTTAAGTTTAAGTTTGCGAAAAGATACAAACAACTTGAACCAACTGGCAATCCTTAAAAAACGTCTGGAACAAGTTTTGATAGCAAACAAAATACAACCGCAACTTAACGTAAATTTGGTCGGTTCGGTTCCTGGAAAGATCGAAGGAAATGCAGCAAAGGAAAAAATTCAAACGATGTTTCGTTCTGTCGGTGCAAATACGATAGAAGGCCTTTATTCAAATCTAGAAACCAGTATAACTGGATTCACACCTTACATTCATTCGTATTTATATACAAATGAAAAAAAGATGAATGTACAAATTGCGCTCCACTATAACAATTTGCAGAAAAATACTCGTTTGGTTATCGGAACACCAATTATCACTATTGAATATTAAAGTAGGCAATTGCATTAGCTAATTTTAAGAAAAATAGTAGATAAGCTTCACAGACTTATATTACTATACCATCGTATCGTATTTCAATGCGTGCATTGAAAAATTATGAACCAATATTTCCAAGAATTATAGAATTACAAACATGTATTGTGGGATGTCGAAAATGATGCGGTAATCACATAGGGGATCACATCAACAAAATACGGAAAACGTACGTTAAAGAGTTTCGGCTTCAGTTTTTTATAGGTAAAATGGTAAAATCTTTTTGTTGAACAACTTGGTCGCATCCCTATATGACGCTCACGATAACGGCATTTCCGAAAACGATCCGGATTACGACAAATTTATGAATCGGGTCGCCAAACGACGACCTCGACTGGTACAAGCAGATGAAGACACCGCTTATCATCCGTTTGTCGCATAGGAAAAATCGCGGCGTTTATACACAAGCGGGGCCGGGCGGCTCGACTTGACTTCAATACTGCTGCACTTGCTGGGAATTGATACGAGCGCATATCCGATGATGGGAGCGGATGTGACGCTCGCCAGCAATCAATTGGTCTTGTTTCGCGGCCATTCCTTTACGAACGGCAAGTATTTTTTCATTACCAAAGACGGCACATTTGATCATGGCACCGCGTACGATTTGAAAACAGAAAAATCCGTTGACCGCTCACATGTCAAAGATTTGTATCAGGAAGCCAATCGTAAACTCGAGATTTCCGACGACATTTTTTCGGCAATTTAATCCCGTATTTGCGGAAGCAATTAAGTGGCATGGGTGGTTGAACCATACGATGACGTACTTCTCTTACCTGTTGATCAATTGAATTGGCTGTAAAGTAAAAAAAGAAGGCAATTTGGCCTCACCCATTATTGTCTTCATAACTTTCTCATAAGTACTACATCGTCCCTTCACTTTTTCCGGCTAACCTAAAGTCACACAAGGGAGGTGGCAAAAACATGGAAGAATATATTTGCACCACATGTAGCAAGGAGTGGGAAATGTTACCCTCAGGATGCTTGTTTGAAGAAAATTGGATATGGAAAAAGCGAACGGATCATCCGGATCATTGCCCAAATTGTCAAACCGAAATGCTTGAGGAATGGGAATTGTTCGAAATTTAATTCTTAGTCAAAAAAGGATCTGTATTTCCTTTTTTAAACGTCGATGAACAAGTGTCGGCGTTTCTTTATTGTGTGCGATGCAAAAGGAAAACGAACCAATAGTGGAATTGGCTTTTCAATCACAGTCGTTATTTTGCTGTGCGTGAGGATTTCTCCGTTTTTCTTATCTTATTTTCAAGTTAGATTTATATTGCTTTCATGAATCCTAGGTAAGGTAAAGATGAGATTTGAAAATCTAGGTGGGCATTATGAAAATTAAACCTGTACTCGTTGTCATGTCTCTAACTGCAGCTTTTGCATTGACTGCATGCGGAACATCAAGTACCAGTTCGACATTGCCGAGCAGTTCCAAAACTACTGCAACTTCAGGGTAAAACGTTTTGTTTTGAAAAAAATAGTCCATTTTACCTATTTTCATAAATACGATACCTATGTATAGTATATAGAAAAGGAGGTGTTGAAAAATGGGATGCTGTGGAGGCGGACATCACGGAGGAAACCATGGTCGAAGTGAGAGTGGACATGGTTATGGAACGCGTCATCAGGAGACAAATGCATATCAAACGGAACGCGTACACGGAAATCAGTCTGGTTCTGGACAAATGGCGGAACATGGGAATGGCAAGCGCAAAAGCAACATCTGGTCTCTGTTTTCCTTTGCCAAACCATCCAATCATCACTAGCGAACGTTTGAAAAACCAAATCGTTCCTTGTACAAGTAAGGGAGGTGGAACAAAATGAGTTGCTGCGGTGGAAAACATGCACATGATTCCCATCACAATCATCAACACGCACATGAACACAACCATGACTGCTGCCAAAACGAACACAAAACCGAACATGGCCGCGCGCATGACCGACAAGAGCAAACGAAAACGACTGAGAAAGCCGAGAAACCCGAATAAGCGCATTCCATCTCGAAGTTCCGATGGGCACCAACCGGTTGGCCGCGCGTTTGCCGACCGGTTGGTGCCCATCATCCAATTGGGGGTGAAACGATGGCAAATGTTGCGGAAATCACATTGCCTGTGGAAGGAATGACTTGTGCTTCGTGCGCGTCCCGGATCGAAAAGAACGTGGCAAAACTTCCGGGCGTAAAAGAAGTGAATGTAAACCTGGCTTCCGAACGGGCAAGGGTTGTGCTCGATCCGCAGACTTCCTGGAAAGACGTCGTGGAACGGATCGAGAAAACCGGTTACAGCGTCCCGGGTCGGGAGGCTGAATGTAACGTGATTGGCATGACTTGCGCTACCTGTGCCGCCAGAATTGAAAAGGCCGTCGGAAAACTGGATGCCGTCAAATCAGTACATGTGAATCTTGCATCCGAAAAAGCTCGCATTTCCTTTATTCCGGGCATTATCCAAGAATCGGATCTCATCAAGGCGATCGAAAATGCCGGGTATGGCGCAAAGCTGGCCTCCCCGTCGGCGGCGGAGGAAGAAAAATTGCGGAAACAAAGGGAGTATAAACGGGATATACGAATTTTGTGGTTTTCCATTATTCTGAACTTGCCGCTTGTGATTCAATTGCTTTACCAAATGGCAGGCGGTGCATTGATACTTCCTGTCTGGGCGAGTTTTCTCCTCGCCACGCCCATTCAGTTGTATGTGGGCGGGCGGTTTTATAAAGGCGCATATCATGCGGTTCGCGGCGGATCAGCAAATATGGACGTATTGGTGGCGTTGGGAACGTCTGTCGCTTTCCTCTACAGCGTCTATTTATGGTTGACGGGAAGCGTGGATACGTATTTTGATACATCTGCAACGATCGTAACGCTGATTTTCATGGGAAAGCTGTTGGAAACCCGAGCCAAGGCAAAATCCAGTTCTGCCATTGAAGCACTGGTCAAGCTTAGAGCGAAAGTGGCGCACGTGCTGCGGGATGGGGTGGAAACGGATCTTCCGGTCGAAGATTTGCTGGTGGGGGATATAGTCCGGGTACGCCCCGGCGAAAAAGTTCCCACCGATGGTGTCATCATCGAAGGCAGCACAGCCGTGGATGAATCGTTCCTGACAGGTGAGTCGATGCCAGTAACGAAAGAATCGGGGGATCCGGTAGTTGGAGCGTCGGTGAACCAGACAAGAGCATTTGCGATGGAAGTGACCAAAGTCGGATCCGAAACGGCGCTTGCCCAAATTATCCGTCTGGTCGACCAGGCGCAAGGATCGAAAGCGCCTGTGCAGCGCCTTGCCGATCAGATTTCCGGAATCTTCGTACCGATTGTGCTTTTGATCGCATTGGTGACTTTCATTGCATGGGGGATCTTCGGAGGCTGGTCGACGGCAATCATTGCAGCCGTAGCGGTGCTCGTCATCGCTTGTCCCTGCGCGCTTGGTCTTGCGACACCGACAGCGATCATGGTCGGCACAGGTTTAGGAGCAGAGTCAGGGATTTTGATCAAAGGCGGTGAACACCTTGAGCGTGCACATAAGGTACATGCGGTCATCTTTGACAAAACGGGTACGATTACAGCCGGAAAACCACAAGTGACTGATGTCTGGACGGTCGATGGCGTATCGGAACAAGTGTTGTTGAAGCTGGCGGCGGCGCTCGAAGAACAAAGTGAGCACCCGCTAGGTGCTGCGGTTGTCAAGCAAGTGAAAGAGCAAGGGATGGTATATGAGACGGCCACTGATATACAGGCGCTTCCGGGCAAAGGGATCGAAGGATTGGCGGGAGGTCGGATGATCCGTATTGGGAATCGCCGCTGGCTGTCCGAGACAGGCATTCAAACGTTCCCGGACGAGGTTCTGTCCGAATTTGAAAGCGCCGGGAAGACGGCTGTGATGGTCGCTTCCGATCGACAATTGCTTGGCATAATCGCGATCGCTGACAGGGTTAAAGCGGATTCCCAAAACACGGTCAGACAACTGAAAGAAATGGGAATCGAAGTGTGGATGATCACTGGCGACAACGAACGAACGGCAAAAGCGGTTGCCCGCCAAGTCGGGATTGACAATGTGATCGCAGGCGTGCTTCCCGGCAATAAGGCGGAAAAAGTCGAAGAACTCAGAAAGCAGGGCAAAACGGTAGCAATGGTCGGCGATGGCATCAACGACGCGCCGGCGCTTGCAGCGGCTGATGTCGGCATTGCCATGGGAACAGGTGCAGACGTGGCGCTGGAAGCGGCAGATATTGCCTTGATGCACGGTCATACACAAGGAGTAGTCGACGCAATCCGCCTGTCCAAAGCGACGATGCGGAAAATCCGACAAAATCTTTTCTGGGCGTTTATTTACAACGTTCTCGGGGTTCCGCTTGCAGCCGCGGCCATTTTGAATCCAATTATTGCAGGTGCGGCTATGGCACTAAGTTCGGTTAGCGTAGTTTCCAATACGCTTCTGTTAAAACGTATACGGCTTGGCGGGAAAACTGGGGCAGCCAACCTTTAGGAACCACGTGGGAGATTGTCTGTTTAAAATGTAATTTTGAAAGTATGAACGTTTAAAGACGGCACAAAAAAGTCGGTTATCCTTGAATTTTGGAGAACTGACTTTTTTTAATGATTGAATGAACTTGGCAACTTAGAGTACTTGGATCTACAAGGAATTACTTGGGGAAAAGTGCATAAGAATTCTAGAGCCTGATATCACATTAAAACCATGCGTTTTTTGAGGAAATCATTTATGTAAATACATGCATAATTTCACTACTCAAGGAAATCTTAAAACTGTTATTCCTGAAAAATTATGGAATGACCTAGAGCAAAAATTAATTCATTCATATAGGCTTATACCTTCAAAAATGTCAAGAAGGTTATTTGGGGAGGTGGTCGATCATAATAGTTCAATCATTGGGTTGGGACATGGATTACATTCAAGACCAAATCAAGCGGATTAAAGTATGCTTGGGAAACCCTCCGGATTTGGAAGTCAGGGAAATTGTTCTATACGTAGGACAGGAGCAAACGAGAAAAGGGAGCGTTCTATATTGTTCAAGTCTTGTTAATGAGGAACGGATCGCGAATGAAGTGATTCGGCCCTTAACTCAATTAGCATCATTCTGGTATGATGCTTCCCAACCGTTTCCTGGGTTTCAGAATATTATAACGTCTGCACAGGTTGAAGAAACAAATAATTTCGTTGAACAAATAGTTTCTTCCATTCTTCAAGGGTATGTTTTGTTGTATATTGAGCAAACCGCAAGCTGGCGCATTCAGTTAAAAAAAGGAGAAAAAAGATCCATAACAGAACCAGAAAATGAAAAAGCGGTACGAGGACCAAAAGACTGTTTTACTGAGAATTTGTCTACAAATATGACCCTAGTTCGTCAGCGGCTGCAATACCAAAATTTACGTATTGAAGAACCTCAATTGGGCACCAAATTACCCACCAAAGTCGTTATGTTTTATGTGAAAGATTCGGTGAAAGAAGGTGTGTTGAAGGAGGTTCGTCAAAGACTGCAGGGGATCCATATTGAAGCCCTGATTGATGCCTCTTATATTGAGGAAATCATTAGTGATTTTCGATGGTCTCCTTTTCCGACCATTGAATATACCGAACGTCCTGACAAGATGGCCGCAAGCATTATAGAAGGGCGAATCGCAATCATGGTAGATGGTTCTCCCACCTGTCTATTGGCACCTACTATATTTGCCCATTTTTTAATGGCGACTGAAGATCAATATATACTGCCTTATGCAGCTACCGCTATTCGTTGGCTCCGCTTTCTCGCTCTATTTCTTGCGTTTTCCTTACCGTCAATTTTTATTGCATTGACGACAATTCACCATGGGATGATTCCACCGTTTTTAGGAGTAACATTGGCTAAAGCAAGAACGGGTATGCCCTTTCCGATTGCGCTGGAAATTTTGTTGATGGAAAGTTTAATGGAAATCGTTAGAGAGGCGGGATTGCGAATGCCAGGACCTCTCGGCCAGTCTGTAACGATTGTCGGTACGTTGGTCATTGGCGAAGCTGCTGTATCTGCCGGGTTGATTTCGGCTCCTGTGGTGGTTGTTGTTGCCCTGACAACGTTGGCTTCTTTTGCTATTCCTGCCTATTATATGGGATTATCGATACGTCTGATGCGGTTCCCCATGATGGCATTTTCCACCGTACTCGGTTTGGTAGGAGTAACTTGGTATTTAATGGTTATTTTGATCCATTTGGTAGGTATCCGCTCGTTTGGGATCCCCTATTTAACTCCATTGGGACCGTGGCAGGGAAAGAATGTGAAGGACACCATTTTACGATTTCCCCGCTGGCGAATGGATGGCGCTTCTTCCTATGGCCGTAAA
Organism: Fodinisporobacter ferrooxydans; assembly: GCF_022818495.1. GTDB lineage: Bacteria > Bacillota > Bacilli > Tumebacillales > MYW30-H2 > Fodinisporobacter > Fodinisporobacter ferrooxydans. The sequence continues at coordinate 1,871,132 of NZ_CP089291.1, forward strand.
AAGTTAAAGAAAAGGGAAGGATGACAGAATGCGAACCTTTGACCAAATCTCTCCGGCTCAATTAACTTCTCTGTTAATGATGACCATTTTCCCAACAATCATTTTGATGGTTCCCAGTGATCTTCTACGGGTAAATGGCAAGGATGCCGGATGGGTAGTCATTATAGCAACACTCTGGGGAGTGGGCATTGGTTGGTTCTCCATTGCCGTCTATAAAAAGTTCCCCTCACAACGGATCACTCAAATTTTTGTTACAGTATTCGGGCGGTGGATTGGTGAACTGTTTTGTTTGGTTTATCTAGGCGCATTGATGGTAATCCTAGTTGCAGTTTTTAGGGAATTTGGAGAAATGGCGGAATGGGCGTTCGCTTTCGGGGATATTCCTATTGAGCTTCTCATGGTGATGGGAGGGATTCTTTCGTTTTACCTTAGTGCTTCTGGATTGGAAGTCATTGCCCGGACAAGTCAAATCTTACTTCCGGGATCCATCGGTATCATCGCTATCATTCTGATTTCAGCCACACCCTGGATGAACTGGAGTTTTCTTTGGCCTCCTTTCCCCGAAATTAGAAAAGAAATTTTAATCTCGGCCATTACTCCTTCTGCGTTTTTTACGGAAGGATTAATAATAGGGATTTTTTTGCCTCATATTCAGTTACAGGATCGAATTTTTCGTGCGATAATACTTGGCATGCTCTTCAATGGAATCATCTTATTTCTTATTACGGTAGGTCTTCTTGCCTTTTTTGGGGGAAGTCGAGGAGGCAACATTATTTTTCCGCTTCTGCATCTTAGTAAAGAGATCCGGTACAGCACTTATCTTAGTCATTTACAAGTTCTTATGGTACCCTTCTTGGTCTCCGTAATTACCATCAAGTTGTCTGTTTTTTTGCATGCGGCTTCCCTGGGGTGTCAGGATATGTTTCGGCTCAAGGGTTATCGCTTTATCGCACTTGGTTTAACAGTGTTCAGTATAGTTGTTGCTTCTGTATTATTCGATAATCCTATCGATTTAAGAAAGTTTATTATTCGTTATTTCGGTCATTTAGCCGCTCCCATATTATTGATCCTTACGTTGTGTGCATATTTTTTTGCCATGCAGTTTTATAAAAGGAGGGCAAAGACCTGATCTCAGCATGAATAAATCTGGATATTATTTCGTAAAGTTGTCAGTATTTCTATTTTTTGTATCGATTTGTCTTTCTGGATGTTGGCATATTATTCAACCTGAAGATCTTGCGACTATTTCACTTTTAGGGTTCGACAAACAAAAGGACAATTATGTGATTACCGCTCAAATACTCAATCCAGGCGGTATTCCATCAGGAGCCGCAAAAGGAAGCACCGCAGAGAAACCGGTCCGTATCTTGGTCGCCCGCGGAAAAACCATACCAGAAGCTCTTCACCAAGCCAATCGTTATAATCCCGGACACTATTTCGTGGGACATCTTGGCGCTATTGTGATCGGTGAAGATATTGTCCGCGGCGGAATGGAGAATTTGATTGATGCGCTGACTCGCAGTACAGAATTTATGGAAACGGCAGATATTTATATTGCACGTGGTCTGACAGCGGAACAATTGCTAAAAAAAACAGCCAATCTAACCCCTTATCCTGCCGAAGCACTGCGAAAGACGGCAGTCTACAGTTCATTGCATACTTGGATCAGACCCATCCGATTGAATCAGGTGCTGCAAACCATTTCCTTTAATTCCGGAACGCTTGTGATACCTGGAATACAGACAGGAGATTCAGAAAATCCATCTTCCCAGAAAGGGGATGCTTTTCGCTTAAAGGGAATGGCTGTTCTATCTGATTGGAAGTTAAAAGGCTGGATGGATGGAAAAGCCGCATTGGGATATATGTGGATCATGGAACAAATCCGGCATCATGGGTTCAGTGTTTCTTACCATGGAGGAATGATCGGTGTGGAGTCACTGCCAAACCGTACTCAAATTAAAGTCCATGTCCAAGGCAAACAGATAAAAGAAATCGTGATTCAAATAAAAGACATCTTTCGCATCAGTGAATTAAAGAATCTTAAACTTGATCCGCGTCAGGGATATGAGGAAACGAAAGTAGAAATGACAGAAACCGTGAACAAGGAAGTTAAAAAAATGGCCAAAGCCTCTGTTAGCAAGGCTCAATTATTTAAAGCTGATGTGTTTACATTGGGGGAACGAGTAAGAATGGAATATCCAACGTTATGGAAGCAGTTATCCGGCAAATGGGATGAAAAAGTTTTCCCCGATATTCCAATTCGGGTTGAGGTTGATACAACCATACGAGACACAGGCGAAACGTATCAAACTTTGCAGTAAAAAAGATATCTCGATAAACGTTCCTTTCGGAAGTCCTATGAATTCTACGACGGTAGCAATTACAAGATCGATGAGACATTCGACCTTGGACTTTAGCAGAATCCAAGCAATTTATAGTCTTAAATAACTATATAAATAGTCAATATGATTCATTTCTAAAATAAGAATTTTTATTAAAATTGAATCAATGGATCAAAGAAAAATTGTGAATCAATCATGTAACAAAATAATGAATAATATTCGAACGGCTTGTTAGGTCATATTACCAGCCAGCTGTCCTATTTGAACTCAAACAGCTCGTTTAGTCAAGGAACAAGCGGGCCGTTTGAGTGTTAAATTATAGAACATGTTTCAATGATTCTTTATCATTAGGCTATTTCCATACTCCTTTGGAAAACATTTCGCGAGCTGTATTCACTTTATCTGCCACACGATGATGTGGGAATCGTAATACATCCGATTCCACTTCATAAACATATCCATGTATGGGGATATCCTTCCGGATCAATGGGTGATTTCGTAGCATTTCTACTTGTGCTAAGCACGCATTATCCGCATCATCGAACATTCGAATCCATTTAACAAAGAACGAATGAATATCTCCCTTTAATTCAAGTTCGTGCATCGATGGATCCAATAGTATTGAGTCAAGATCAATCTTTGATCCCAGATGAAATTCTAAATTCTTCAGAATGATATCGGCACCACTATGGAAAAAATGGCTCATCATTCCACATTCTGTATGAGTTACTACGATTATTTCATGTGAACCGAAAAAGTTACAGGATAAAGCGGCAGATCGAATTACATCATCTGTCACGACACCACCTGCATTTCGATAAATGTGAGCATCACCAGTTTGTAATCCTAAAGTCTGTTCAATCGGAACACGTTCGTCCATACATGTAAGTACGAATAAACGGCGATTGTTAGGTAATTCTTTTTGCCTTCGCAGGGCCCATTCTTCTCGTTGTAACACCGTTTTATTTACTTCTTGATATGTGTAGATAGAGTTCAAATCTTTTTCATTTTTTGGTCTTTCAAGATTTAACATGTCTTGATAATCGTTTGATTTTTCATATTGATTTGGATATACAGGCAGATGAATATGATTTAAATACACCAGATAGGGATATTCCCAATACGGGTACAATGTTTTCACCTTCTTGAAAACCTTGATTTAGAATTAAGTTGCCCACTGTTGCTTCTAGGCTATGAATGTATCTTCAATTTTGCTACTGAAAACCAAAATCATATTTCTTAGCGTATAGGGAGAAAGAATACGAATTGCATTATTAGTTTTTTCTCTTAATTTTGAAGGTATGTCCAAATAAACGGGGGTAATTCGATATTCTGGTTTTTTTTCTCGTTGGCAGTCAACCATGGGGATAACCACTCTCGTACAGAGTAGCTAATTCTTCCCGATACGTATCAGGTAGAAACATAAAATGGGGCAGATTCCCAATAGTCTCGTACTAATCCCACCAATTGTGGATCAAATTGTGTGGCGCTTCTTTCTATTATATACTTCTTTATGTCCTGTAACGACCAACTTTTTTTATAGGGTCGTTCGCTTTGCAAAGCATCAATAACATCTGCAAGTGCCGTAATACGGGCTGCGATTGGTATATTTTCACCTGCCAACCCATCCGGGTATCCTTTGCCGTTCCACCACTCATGATGGCTTCTGGCTGCCTCGGAAGCAAGTTTAAACATTTTTGTTCGATATGAAAAGAGCGGGGAAATCTGTTTATAGACCCAGTCAATGAGTTCACTACCGGTTGGGGCATGTTCTCGCATATGAGCATGTTCGCCTGGAGTAAGTTTGTCAGGCTTAAATAAAATCTGTTTTGCAACCTGAATTTTACCTATATCATGCAGAGTACTTGCCAATGCCAGATCTTCGATTTGTTCCGCCTCGATCAAATTGGCTTTTGCCGCCAATTGAGCAATCCATCTGGAGTTTTGATACACGTTTTCAATATGTTTTTCAATGACGGGATCTCCCCATTCTGCAATTTTGGTCATAAGCATGACTAATCTAGATTCCAACGTTTTGGAGGCATCAATGTTTAAGGAAAATAGTACGTCCAGCGATTCGATGGGGGTACTTGTTGCAATATAAATGGATCTCCCAGTTGTTTGATTCCTGTAACTGAAAATACTTAAACAAATCGGAACGGGAGTTTTCGTACGCTTGTTAAAGTCAATCACCACACTTTGCCATGGTATAAAATTTTCTATAGATTCCAATAATCCACAATATATAGACGGATTTGTATATTCGGTCTTAAGCAATCGAGTATTTTGACCAATAATGTTTTCTCTCGAAATCCCTATGAGTTCTTCCCAAGCATGGTTTACTTCGAGAACATCTCTGTTTTCATCCGCAATTAGAACTGCCGTTTTGGACTGTAAAAGTGGTTCTATTAAAAGTTCTAAACTCTCTTGCAATATGCTCATTAGAGTTCCTCATTTCGACATAGATGATCTGTACTCGAATTTTAAAAGTTAAAAATAGTTTTGCCGTACAAAAACAGTACCCAAACTATCAATTGCGAAACTTTCCGCAAGTGATCCCAAGTACCCACATGAAGGTCATGCTACATTACGTTCATTATCTTATTACTTTCAACTTTATTTTAGATGATTTTCCATTCTTTGTGAAGAAATTTTCACGTTGTTCATCACATAATTATCGCGAGGTCGTTTAAAGAATGGACAATTACGAATGGTATTTCGTATCCTTGCGGAGGTAATAGATGCACCTGAGTACTTGTCATCCGTAAAAAAACGGTGGTCAGAAATCGAACGAAAACGGCTCGAACAAACGCGTGAAGACTGGATTATAGAAATTTTGTACGATTTAAAAACATGAGTATCGTCCATCGCTATAAAATAAGGATGTTTTGTACTTGCCTATGATTCCATTGCCGGTGTTTCGAATACTAGGTGATATGTTTACTCATATCCAAAAAACCTCCTCCATAAATCCGATCACGGAAGAAGTTTTGGTCCATTCTATAAAAACACGTTTGTCAGTCGGTTTGTTATTGACTTTTCTGTGGAAGGAATGAGACTACGCAATTACTTGCTGTTTGGTACTTGCGGTGTTTGCGGCGTCCAATTCCCCATCATGCCGCCTGAACCGTTCTGCCCATAATTCCCGCCCATCATTTGGCCGTTGGAGCCGTTCATCATGGATTGCATCGCAGCATACATAGCTTTGAATTGTTGATCGGTAATGTTCGGATGCATTTGTTTCATATACGGCAACATTTGTTCAAATGACGGAAACGCATTCGTTGCTCCCGGACCGGTTGGAGCATTTTGTGTAACGGGCTCTGGACTGAACTGCTGCATCGCATTGTTCTGAATAGAATCGTTCGATGGGGGTGTTTCTGCATATGCTGCTGTTCCAAGTCCCGTAATCAATCCTGCCGCAACCAAGCCAATCATTAATTTTTTCATACATGTAACGCCTCCTTATTTGTTTGTCTTTAGGATAGCTGGAAAAAATGAAGAAATAGTGTGGAGATTATGAGGAAGTTATGAAGGCAGGAGCGCCTGCCATTTAAACAACCTTTGCGATTTTTTCCAATACGGTCATGTTTTGTCCAAACTTGCACATGGCATCACAATCACAGCGCAAATCAGAAAATAAAATGTAAAAGATTTTTATGGAGTTATTTTGTTGAAAAGAAGGGCGCAATAACTGTGCCTTTATTTCCTTTTCCCGTTTATCTGGAGCCACTAAATATAGATGGTATACGTCATGTTCAAGAGAAAGGCTTAAATCATGAAGCCGCAAAATTCCAGAATAAATAGATGTGCTTTTTTCTACTTCGAAAGCGCTGATGATTCGATTGGAAGAATCCAGCCAAAGTACATCAATCAAAGAAATCGTATCATGGGCAGGTTTTGGAATGTTTGGCAAACGCAAAGACGGCAAAGAAAACTCGCCTAATTTTTTTCCGGCCCATTCTCTCTTATGGTCATTTTGGGCGATCCACACGTTATATCCAAGAGATTCGCCAAGCCTTGCCAAGTGGTACTGCATTTCACTATGCGCCTGTTGTTCAAGAAGATCTTCTTCAATTTCCAAATGTCGTTTCTTATGATTCTTTTTCTGTTTTTCTTGTTTTTCCTGCTCCAATTGAATGACTTTATTTGCATTTGACGGGATAACATATCTTTGCATGCCGATTTCAAAGAGAAGTCCGGCAAGCGCTCCTAAATCTTTGGAAAATTGCGCTCGATTTTGTTCATTAAAGTCTAATATGCCTTCACGCATGTCAAGATAAGCTTTCCATGAACCCAATTTGATCTTTTGCTGAAAGAACGTATGAAAGCCATTCGCAATCGTCGTATTGAATGGAGGAAAGAGTGTGGGATGCAAAAAATATAAAATATTAGCCACAGCCGGTCCCAGGCCTTTGATTTTGCATTGGTCCAATTTCAATACTTCTTCTAGCAATTGTTTCTCATTTGTCGTACTAGAACATGCTTTCAGAAATCGTCCAAAAGCCAGTTGATTTTCATCATTTTCGTAGATATCGGGGATACGAAGTTTGGGTTTCCAGAAGAAAGCATGTGCGGCTCCTTCAAAGATTTGTTTTTGTTCAGAAATAGCTGTAATCACAATTTCCAAACTGGAACCTTTAAAATCATTTCCAAATTGCCGGGATTCGATATCAGAAATTACTTGTACCAAACCGTTCTTGATGGTACGAAACGCTTTTAATCGATCAGGGTTGTTTAAAAACCAAGTGTTGTAAACAGATTCCGGATCATTCCGGTAATCCATGATCAGTTTCATGCAGTCTGTTGTATCCATAGTTAACACCCTCATATGTATGGTTCATATTCTATGTAATGATTATAATCGATATTTTGAAAATTTTACTATGAAGCTACTCTTATTTTCATTTAAGGTTTGCTTCATATTCTTTTTATCATTTCGTAGAATTTAATGATAAGTCGTATTTTCGCAGGAAGGAATCATTTCTTCGATTCCTTCTTTTTTATGCCGGAAAGTATAAATGGCAGGGGGCGGTAGTAGTCACAAGCGATAAATTAGTACGTCCAGACTATTGTCGTACATACACTACATACGTATAGTACTATGTAAAGAAAACAAATTTGATTGGGAGAAATGAATGAGATATGAACGGATACAATTGTGATGGGATTCGGATATTGGTTGCAGGTGATTCGATGTCATTGACTCGGGATGTTCATTTTCTTCACTTGCAAAAGGATCCATGCTTACAATCGGATACGTGTAAAATTGTTGCAAATGTAGTGAATGATCAGGAAGTGGTGACAAAATGCCGGGAATGTTTGCCGGATGTGGTGTTGATGGCGATTCGCAATCTGTCATGTTTTCAGAAGGAAATGATCCAAGCGATGAAGAGCGAACATTCCAATCTTCGAATCTTGGTTTTGAGCAATAAAGATCAAGTATTGATTCAAGCGATGCGCATGGGTGTATACGGCTATTATTTGCGGCTCATGACATCTGCCAAACTACTGGACCTGATAGAACGCATCAGAAAAGGGGAATGTGTTTTGCCAGGTCCCTTGTTAAAGAAAATTCTCGTGGAGTACAAAAAGAAAGATAGTTCCAAATGGATGAACATGAAGTTGACACAACGGGAATTGGAGATTTTACGTCTGATTTTCGCAAAAAAATCGACTTGGGAAATTGCCCGTATACTGCAAATCTCAAAAAGTACAGTCAGTTTTCATATCAGCAAAATTTTGAAAAAGTTCAATTGCTTGAATCGCTATGAAGCAATTGAGTATGCCATTCGTCAACATATTATTTGATTGATCCTGTTTCCGGCAAATCGAATTCGATTTTGACAACCATACAGTAAGTATTGAACAAAGCAAAAGGTTTGCATTCTGAAAAATAGGCAGAAACCGATGGTGAAAGGGGCAACTGTTTGCCTCTTTCTTTTCTCAAGTACGCGACATGGTTTTTGCACGCAAACAGGTAATATGCCGCAATGATGCCTACTGAGTCATTGAAGTTCTTGTATCTGGAGTGATCGGTTAAATGGAAGAAAATCAATCCCTTTCCCATATCATTTCCCGGTCTCAGGTGAATGAAGTGCGAAATTCTTTGCTGGCTATACGGTTGCTTTTATTTCAACACAGCAAAATACATTTGGTACAGGATGAGTTAAAGATCGTGGAAGACGAGTTATTGCGTTTGGAATTGCTTTTGGCTTCTTTATTGAAAAGTGACGGGCATAAGGAACCTTCCGGGTAAATGTAAAAGATAGACTCTTCTTCATAATTGTTCAGAAGTTCTACTCAAGATCTTCACAAGTTGAGGGTATGATTAAAAACAACGAGATAAAAGGTAATGGATTATATTTTACCGTTTTGGATTTTTTATAGCAAAAAGTAATGGATGGCAAAGACAGGGGAGGAAAAAACAATGGAACGAGGCAATGCAATTCATGGCCATGCAATGGACCAACACGGAAAAACAAAAAAGGGGAAAGGGATTCGAGGCTCGATTTTGTCTATCTTATTTGCATTTATCGCATCCTCCCACCATTGGCTGCACACATTGTTGATCGCTTTTGGCCTCACCAGCTTGGGTGCGAGTTTGATATCGATGCCGCCAGCGATTCGAACCGGATTCATGATCCTTTCTCTCATCATCTCTTTTTGGATGCTATTCGTCGCATGGAGAAAACGAATCACCAACCGGCCGGCAGCATGGGTATATTTGATTTCTTCTTTGATTTCCATCATTGTCGTCGTTACATCGTTTTCACAGTTTACAGGAACACCTTCATCGGTCCCGATGTCTCCGAATGCGACAGTGGATCATGCGAGCCATCATATGGGCAATTAACGGAGTGAGTCAGGGATCGGGCAACCATTTTCTACAGAAATGAGGAGATTGTCATGTCGAATCGCGCGTATCTTTTGATCATTGCCCTTCTTCTGGGGATGATTGCGCTTGTTGTATTTGGAAGTTGGAGTTGGCTTTTGTATGGATTGTTTTTTCTTTGTCCACTCATGCACTTGTTTGGTCATAATCATCACGGGGGAGATGACAATGGTCAAGACCACCCTTCCGGACATAAACATTGAAGCCTTCACATAAAGGATGTCCGCTGGACTTGATTTAGGGGGAAGATAACATGCATGGTGTGAATCAATATGAGTATGGATTGTGGACGGCTGTTCTTTTCAACATCGTTATTTTTACTGTATTTGCTTACACGGCATTCAAACCACAAACTAAAAGGGACTGGAGGACTTTGGGAGTTTTCACGGCATTTCTGGTGGCATTGTTTAGTGAAATGTTTGGGTTTCCCCTGACAATCTACATCCTTACATCCATTTTAGGCAAAAGGTATCCTGTACTTGATCCGTTTTCCCATGCAAATGGACATTTGTGGGTAGCTTTGGCGGGTGGTTCGCCGATTGTATTCAATATATTGCACCCTCTGAGCAATTTGCTGATTTTAAGTGGGTTAATTATCATCTCCATCGGTTGGAGAAGGATCCATTCCGGAAACGGCCAATTCGTGACAAGCGGAATATACCGGTTCATGCGCCATCCGCAGTATAGCGGTTTTGCTCTAATGATTGTCGGGTTTCTTGTCCAATGGCCGACAATCATCACATTACTCATGGCTCCCATGTTATTGGTTATGTATACAAAGCTGGCAAAGAAAGAAGAGAAAGTTATGATCGACACATTTGGGGACGAATACATTCAGTATATGAAAAAAGTACCCAGATTTGTTCCCAAGATGCGATCCCCTAGGATAAGGCAAGAGGTTTAGGCTTTTAGGCAATAATTGAAAAACGTTTCTAAACAGTTTCTAAAAAGGGGTGTTTTGTCCAAACTTGCACATGGCAGCACAGCCGCATCGCAAATCGGAAAAGGGACGACTAAAGGAAGTCATTCCTCTTAAATATATAAAGTAGAAATCAGATCGCTTTTAGTATCTAATAATCAGGATCGACAGCTTCTAGCCATTTCAAACGGTGAAGAACCTTTTTATTCTTGCTCAAGGATCATTTTAAGTTGAACAACAGAAGATGGAGCAAGGAAACGGTCGCATTGCTCCATCTATGTTTTTACGTACACAATCTGTGCATTCAATCGTTCTTTGTATCGATCTGTGTTTTTGAAAACATTGTGGTTTGATAGAAAAGTAAAATTCCAATCACAAGAATGGCCAAATAGAGCCATTGAGCTTTCGTTAAACCAAAATAGAGCTGACCAGGAACCAGGAAATACGTCGACAATTGCCAAGAAAAGCCGAAAGCGATCAAAGATTGGGCAGTACGTGAGCCGATTCGTATTGTATCTTTCCTGCGAATGATGATCCAATATGCCAGCAACAAACATATGGCAATATAGAAATTGACCGGGTGATAACCGTTTTGTCCGACATGAATGCCCCAAGGTACTTGGGTGGCAGTTCCCAATTGCAACGCCAACAATTCATAGACTCCAAAGCCGAGTACAAAAGCAGGCGAGAGAATATCGGTCATCTGGAATATGGAGATCTTGAGGCGGTATCTTTTATAGATAAAATATATCAGTACAACGATCCATGCGACGACATCGGCATTTGGAGCAGGTGTACTAAAAAATTCAAGAATGGGATTTTGAAAAAAGGCAGCAGGTGCGACCACTACTTTCGCCATTTTAAAAGCAAGAAGCCAGATGACAACACCATTCCAATACATATCTAGCACTTTGTTCTGTAAGATTTTGCTTTCCTGACTGTCCTGAACGGAAAAACGACGAATATGAAATGACGCGATAAAAAAACCTAAAGCGGCTCCGATCCAGCTGTATTTCAGTAAGAAAGGCCCGAGTTTGATGCCTCCAAGCAATGCTAACATTGATTTTCACCTCTTTTCATATGATAGTTGGCAGTTATAAGAACCAATATAGAAATGTATCATTGAGCCCAGCAAAGATCAGAATGACAGCCGCAACTTTTGAGATGACCGAGTTCAGGTGCCGAAGCCGTTTTAAATGATGTTTCACCAATTCTGCACTGGAAGCGAAGAGAACCGTCAGCAATAATAACGGGAATGTCGTTCCGAAAGCAAAAATGGCGGGAAAGACAACTCCTCCGGAAGAACTCATGCCAAGCGGAATCAGAGTTCCAAAGAACAATAGAAACAGTGTCGGGCAAAAAGCGAGAGAAAACACAATGCCAAGCAAAAAGGAACCGACAGTTCCTTCTTGTATTCGTATTTTGTTTTTGAAACGTTCGCTCAGGGACTGGCCAATTTGCAGGCGTGAACGAAACAATCCCAAAAGATACAAACCCATAACGATCATTAAGGGACCCAGCAGTTTTCGAACGATTAAAATAAAGTGACTGGTGGAATTAAACTGAGCAACCTTTAAGCCGATGAATATGATGCTTCCACCCATTAGGGTGTACATGATCAGCTTTCCGAATATAAAAGCTATGGTTTGCTTGTAGATTCGGTCAGAATGAAGTTTTCTGGAGACAAAAGCAAGAGCGCTTATATTGGTTGTCAGTTGACATGGCGCAAATGCGCCGATTAAACCAAGCAGGAATGCAACTAGGATCGGCAGATGTATGTAGAGTCGAATGTGATTGATCGGTTCCGAAAAAACATTTGAAATTTGCGAGATCTCGGAATACCATTGAACTACGAACTGTTGTATTGTATTCATGAACAGGTACCTCCAGGATGATTGCAACTCGATCCTTTGATTATTTGATCAGTTTTTGGAAATTGGCTTCCATTGTCGGGACATCCATCGCACCTGTAATACGAGCCACGATCACTCCTTTGTCATTAATAAATAAGCTGGTTGGCACTCCAACAATTTGATATTGAACGCCCACTTTTCCATCTGTGTCCATTAATGTTGGGAATGTCACATGGAAACGGTTAATGAAGTCTTTTGCACCTGCTACACTATCGTTGTTTGTCGTCAGATTGATTCCGTAAAACTGAATCTTGTCTTTGTATTTGTCATATTCTTTTACGACATCCGGCATTTCTGCTTTACACGGAGGGCACCAGGAATTCCAAATGTTTATGAATACAGGCTTTCCGCGCAATTGACGTAACGTTACGGTTTTACCGTCTATGGTTTTCAAGGTGAAATCCGGCGCTAAATAATTTTCCTGGGGAAGTGAAGGAATACCTTTACTAACCGTTTGTTCCGTCGATTTTTTCTGGCTCTGGTTGTTGTATACAATGCCTGCAACCATGATGAATAAAACAAGAATCGGGATGCCAAATCGAATCAATTTCTTCATGATTCAAACCCCCACTACAAATTGTAGTAATATTTTCAATGATACGGTTCGTGGCACTACTTGTCAATTTACAAATCTTTGACGACTCTCGTAAAACTCAATGATTCGTATGGAAAGAAAAGGCTCTGCATCCCTGAAGAAGTAGCAGAACCTATTTCTAATTGATTTCTATTTTGACTTTTTATTTATATTTCTCAATACGTTTTTCCAGTTCCCGAAGTAATGAAGGATCCACTTCATACAAAATATCAACAAACTGTGAAACGGCGAATTTCCCGAAATCCTTTATAAGAACGCTTGTTACATCATGGGATATTTCCGCAAGGAATGATTCCTTGGTTTTGGTAGGGATATAGGGGGATGATTTGTTTCTATCTTTTTTTTGCAAAAGTCCTTTTTCCGCAAGGCGATGGATGATTGTCATAACTGTATTGAATGAAATCTCACGTTTTTCCAAAAGGAGATCCTGGACATCTCGTATGGGTAATTCGCCGTTTTTCCAAAATATATGCATAATTTCCGTCTCTAACGGTCCTAACACGCGTTCAATTCCTTCGGCATTCAAATGAAAGGAACGTGCATCTTTTCTTCTTGCCATTTTCATCCCCTCCATAGTGCAAATTGTCGCGTATCGAAGAGGAACTGTCAATAAACAAATTGAGAATGAAGCTGGTTTCCATTTTTAAGAATAGCAAACGAAAAGAAAGAGATATATGATGGAGGTGGCGAGATATGCGATAAAATAAGCACTTAGGAGAACTCATAAAGTATGGATGAAAAAACTCTTTTAAAGTTGGGAAATCAAGCATTTGCAAGGATTGTCATGAGTTTTCTCTTGCTCGTTTTCATTATGAGCGGACTTATTATACATGTTTTTTTGAATGATCCCATCAATCTCCTGCAAAGATGGATAAGGTTTTGTACAACGATTGGAACACATGGGATATGGTGGAGTATTCTACTTGGAATTCCTGTTTGTGGGATATGTGGCATCATGACCATTCGATTGATTTCCGTGATTGTAAAAGAATATCGTTTTTATTCCTCGCTTCAGAACTATGAATGTATGGAAATGCCCTTGCATGCGAAAACCATCGTGAGATCCCATCAAGGACTTCATTCTCTTTGTATTATAAATGATGATGCAGTATTTGCATTCTGTTATGGATTTATTCGCCCCAACATTTATATTTCAAAAGGATTTCTCAATCACTTGTCCCAGGCGGAATTGGAAGCGGTTTTGTTGCATGAACAAGCACATATCAAATACCACGATACGTGGAAAGTCTTTGTCGCAAAGATCATTATGCACGTGTTGTTCTTTGTGCCGACGGTTCAGCAGCTTGGATCAAACTATCTCATGTACAAGGAGTTGCTGGCGGATCAGTATGCGATCCGAATCATGAAGCGGATGGAGCCGCTAGGATCTGCTTTGGTAAAAATCATTCATATGAATCAGACAAATCGGCAAAGACCCTATGGTGTAAACGGTTTTGATGACAGGATCAATATTCGAATACGGAATGTATTAGGACATGAAGCAGAGGAATCTCTCTTTTTCGCAAAAAGACATAAAACGTATTTACTGCTAATACTAGTTGTTTTGTTTTTTTATGTATTTGGAACCGGTTGTGTATAATGTTTTAGGTTTCTGATTAAAAGCAAAATCGGAATACCATTCAACTATGCATAGAGAGGCTGCTCCCTCAAGTAGTCAAGCGACTTTTGGAACAGCCCCAACAACGCATGATATTATTCAGGCTGATTGCCAGTTTTGCCTCCGATTGAATAGGGAGTTGAAATTCCTTTGTACGTCAGCATCGTATCCATCCCTGCCGCTGCATGATGAAGATCATGGCAATGAATCATCCATAACCCTGGATTGTCAGCTTCAAACGCTACATCGTACGTTTCACCAGGTAATACATTGACTGTGTCGAGATAAATGGGGCTTCCTGCAAGCGGATTTCCATTTCGTGAAAGTACCTGGAATGTATGACCGTGCAGGTGCATGGGATGAATGAAATTGCTTTGATTGGTAAATGTGATTTTTACTGTATCTCCTTTTTTTACTTGAAGGGTAGGGATATTTGGAAACACTTTTCCATTAATGGTGTACACCATTTGGTTCTTGCCTTCAAAGTATCCCATGCCTGCACCTAGATTCATATCGTATGTTTTCGTGAAATTTGACTCGGGTGTAAATTTTCCCTTTTGTTTTTCACCATATTTTGAGAAATCAAACCACGCATACTCTTTCGGATTCCCTGTTACATTACTTGGCTGGCCTTGTCCAAATGTTGCGGAAATCATTTTGTTTTCATCATTCGAAGGATCCGCGTCCACCAATTTTACGCTACTGCGCTGTGGCATTTGAAAACGGATGTCATACCGTTGGCCAGCACCGATCGGCAATAACTGTTTTTCAATTGGGTTGCCATTTGTCAGATCATGGCCGTCAAGGGAAATCACTTGAAACGTAACGCCAAGTATAGTAAGAAGATGTGTCATATTACCCGCATTTACCAGGCGCAATCTTACGAGATCGCCCGGTTTTGCATCAAAATGCAACCCTTCACTTGTACCATTTGCCGTGAATACATCATACATTGACATCATGTCAGTGAGTGCACTCATTTGATTTTTGGTCGGCATCATGGATGAGCCATTCCTGTCCGTGGTTCCCATGTTCATGCCGCCCATCGATTGACTTCCCGCAGCTGGATTCCTTCCTGAAGGATTCTTCATACCCGACATGTTCATGCTGCCCATGCCTTCATTCGTGCTCCCGGTTGTATTCCATTCATGAAGCGCAACAACATAGTCTCTATCAAATTTGACAGTAGGTGTTTTAGGATCCACAACGAGCACACCATACAATCCGCGCCCTACTTCATTTGAACTGTCCTGATGGGAATGATACCAATAGGTGCCTGGTTCAGAAGCGATAAATGAGTACGTGTATGTGCCATTTGGCGGAACAGCATTTTGGGTGACACCGGCAATTCCATCTTCCGCACCGGGTACGTTTACACCATGCCAGTGAATGGTTACTCCGGCGGGTAGATGATTTGTAAGATGTACGACCATTCGATCCCCTTGTGTCACGCGCAATTCTGGACCGGGAGATGTACCGTTATATGTCCAGGCATCCATTGTCTTTCCATTTCCCAAATTTAATTTTGCTACTTTGGCTGTCAGATTAAATGTTTTGGCAGGTGCGTACGAATTGGTTTCCACCAAGTTCGTAATGGGTGTTGTACCTGGCCCTTTGGCACCCATATTAAGCTGAGGGGGCATTTTGGAACTTTGGTATTGCCAAAAGGCATATCCCCCACCGAAAAGCAGAAGTACAAGCACAAATGAAAGTGTATATACGAAAATCCTCTTTGCATTTTTAGTCATAGGAACCGCCTTTCTGCCCGGTAAGAAACTGTGTGATAAAAATGTGGAGCGATATGTTCCAATTGCGTGATACTTCTTTTTATTTTTTATTGTTCTTGAAAATCTATGCTGGAAAATTTGGCATTTACACTTCCAAAAGGTTCATAAGTTCTTCACAATTTCTTGTTACGATACGATCAAGCAAGGGTATTTGGCTGCAATTGGATATACGGGGGTTTGAATTCCGCAGATCTTTCATGTGATAAAAGAAATAGTGGGGGAGAGTAGGGAGGATTCGACATGAAATCCATTTTAATCGTGGATGATGAAGAGAAAATTCGTGAAGTCATCGTATCCTATTTGAATCATGAACGATATCAAGTGTTTCAAGCCGAATCGGGTACGGAAGCACTGCGTCAATTTAAAGAACGCAACATCGATCTGGTAATTTTGGATTTAATGCTGCCGGATGTATCGGGTGAGGAGGTATGCCAAAAAATTCGGAATCTTTCACCCGTTCCGATTCTCATGCTCACCGCAAAAGTTGCTGAAAAAGATCGGGTCAACGGATTGGCAATCGGTGCGGATGACTATGTGGTAAAACCGTTTAGCCCGCGTGAATTGGTCGCTCGTGTTAAGGCGCTATTGCGTCGCTCTGCCGAGAATGAATTGCTTGCGGAACGAATCTCTTTCCAAGAAGGCCAATTGATGATTGACTCGGTACGCAACGAAGTATATAAAAACGGTGAGGCAATCAATGTAACACCAATCGAGTATAAGCTTCTTGTGACATTTGCAAGGTATCCGGGGCGAACATTTCATCGGAATGAATTGTTGGAGACCGCTCTTGGCCATGAATATGAGGGGGATCTTCGGGTCATCGACCAGCATATTAAAAATTTGCGCCACAAAATTGAGGACAATCCAAAACAACCAGTGTATTTGATCACGGTTTTTGGCTTTGGTTATAAATTTCAGGGAGGGGACGTATGATTTCAAAATTGCGTACCCGTCTCTTTCTGGCGCTTGTCGGGATTACTTTCATAATTGTTCTCATCGCGAGTCTCCTAATCATTTGGCAAACCAATCGGCATTTTATGATTTATCAAATGCAAATGCCGTCATTCCACAAATACATCGTGCCGCTTGACTTGCATTTGAAAACAGCATTGATTCAGTCGATCCTGTTGACGATGATCGGGGCTATGGTACTCGCAATCGCAGTCAGTTTCTATATGGCAAAACGCATGACCAGACCGATTGAAGATATGACACGCGTTGCCAAACGAATCGGTCACGGCGATTTGCATTCCCGTGTCGCGATACAAGGGAATGATGAATTGGCGAAATTGGCAACCACGCTGAATCAGCTTGCGTCCCAACTACAAACCCAAGAGGAATTAAGAAGGAATTTAACAGCGGATGTGGCGCATGAATTGCGGACACCCCTTGCCACTCTGAAAGGCCACATGGAAGCGTTCGAGGATCGGATATGGGAACCAACGCCGGAACGAATCCATTCCTGCTATGAGGAAATTGAACGATTGATTGGTTTGGTAAGCGATTTGGAGCAGTTGTCATTTATTGAGTCTCCCGAGTTGGTGCTGGATTTGCAAGTGCACAGCCTGAGTGATATCATCCTTCAATGTGTTGATAGGATCCATGTGGAATGTGTTCAAAAAGGGATTGAATGGAACGTTCGTGTAGAGGAATCGATCGAAGTTACGATCGATCGGGAGCGCATCATACAGGTTTTTACAAATATACTGGCAAACGCGCTGAAGTATACCCCGCCTGGTGGAAGCATCCGGATTCAAGTGCAAGAGGAAGAAGATACGATCGTCATTCAAATCGCAGATACCGGCATCGGAATCCCTTCCGAAGATATTCCTTATGTATTTGAACGGTTTTATCGAGTGGATAAATCGAGGAGTCAGCAATATCGAGGAGCCGGAATCGGGTTAGCCATCTGCAAGAAGCTGGTAGAGCTGCATAATGGTTCGATTTGGATCACAAGTGAAGTTGGAAGGGGAACGCATGTGTTTATTCGTTTGCTGAAATACAAAAAAAAAATAAAAATAACTTGAGAATCGCTACATTCCTCATAAGTTCTACATAACTGTCTGGTATCCTATGACCACGAGTTAGTTAAACTAGGAGGAGAGCTATCAAATGTCAGGAATCACGAAAAAGAATTTCAAATTTTTCATTACGGCAGTCGTCGTACTGGTGTTGGTCGGATCCGGATGGGGAATATGGAAAGGTTCCTTCTTTTCCGCTCAGCGTGCAGATGCATCCGTCAATCCTGTTACACCGAATGTTCCCATAGCAAAATATGAAATGAAAAACGGTGTGAAAGTTTTTCATCTGACGGCGGAACAAGTGAAACAAGAAGTGTCAAAAGGAGTGTTCGTCAATGCCTGGGGATACAATGGGAGTACTCCTGGTCCCACCATTGTCGTTAATGAAGGTGATAAAATACAGGTTGTCGTCGACAACAAGTTGCCAGGGCCGACAACGGTACATTGGCATGGATTGATTGTTCCGAACAACATGGATGGTGTTCCAGGTGCGGAACCCAGTCCGGTCATCGAGCCCGGCAAAAGTTTTACGTATGAATTTACGGTAAAGCAGGTCGGTACATTCATGTACCATTCCCATTACCAGCCATCCAAAGATGAAATGATGGGATTGGATGGCATGTTTATTTCTCTACCGAAAAATGGCGATACAGTCAACGGAAAACCGGTAAACCGCGACTACTCGATTCTGCTGCAGGAATGGCAATTGCAAAAACCAGGTTCCGCCAATGGAATGGATATGAGTCAATTTGGTGAAGGACAAGTACCAGTAGGCACATATGATGTAAACCCGGAAGGTATGAGTTGGAATACGTTTACGTTGAATGGGAAGCAGTTTCCTTCGACAGATCCAATGGAAGTGAAACAAGGGGACAAAGTTTTGGTCAGATTGGCCAACTTGAGTATGCAGAGCCATCCTATGCATTTGCACGGACACAACTTTAAAGTGGTTGCAAAAGACGGCAATCCATTGCCGGTGTCTGCGCAATATATGGCAAACACAATCAATATCGCACCGGGAGAAACCTACGATATCGAATTTACCGCAGACAATCCGGGTACATGGGTATTCCATTGCCATTTGCCGCATCATACGGCTGGCTTGAATGGCAAGGATGGCGGTATGCTAACAGCTTTCCACTATCAAGGCACACCATGGCCGCCGGCGTTTACGGCTAAAACAAATGCAAGCGATACTACAAGCAACATGAATAATACGAATCAATCATCCGATACGATGCAAATGTCCGGTTCTTCATCAAATACCATGAATATGCCAAGCAAATAAATCTATGAATGAACAGGTGGACATCGAAGCGATGTCCTCTTTTTTTTACCTAAAAAAGGAATCGATCATCTTTCTTGAAAGGAGGATGAACTCGTCCCAATATCCACTTTTCATCAGAATGCCCCCACCTCTTAATAAGGAAGTTCTTCAACGGAACTACATAAGATTTTCATAATTCGGGATTATTATGAGAGTAAGAAAGGAGTGATTGACATGATGGGTGGATATGGATATGGATTTGGCGGGTTTGGATTGGGATGGATCTGGATGTTACTTCCACTGCTTCTGATAGTGGGCGTTGTTTATTTCATAATAAAAGGAACAAAAAGCGATAAAGCCGAGGCAGAGTTTCAATCCGTGGCAATTTTGAAAGAGCGCTTTGCCAGAGGTGAGATTTCAGAAGAAGAATACAAACGTATGAAGAATATTTTAGGGAAATAAGTGACTTAAGGGGGCTGTATTTTGGGGTAATCTAGACATTCGAGTAAACGTATCATCAACAGTCAATACAGTCATACGTAATTGCATCGGAACACTCCTGCTCATAGGAAGCGAGGGTGTTTCGATGTGATTAGCTTCTGGATCTTGAGATTATATGGAGGTGGTCTGTTCAATGTGAAAGTTGATATTTCTTCATCAGTTCTTCATACATCTATTGTACAATAAAAGAAAATAATCAAAAGAATCCATGTGGAAAAGTGACCGACATATTCGGAAATGAGGCGATTGATATGGCTGTTGCCGAAGGGATTCAAAGCATAGCAAGATTTAATTATTACAATTATAACAACTTTAACAAACATACCGATCTTTTTACAGTTCTTACTTCGAATACTCCTGAAAAACAATTGCCATCATCAGATACAACATTGACCAAACCAAATTTGAAAATATCGTTCCAAACGTATACTCCACGATTGGTTCAACATACGTATCAGCTTTCTATGGATAAGAATCAAAATATGAACCAAGCATATGCCAACGGCACACAAACTGCGTCGATCCAACAAGTAGGATTGAATCCCTCTGTATCAAAACTGCTTGGTAATAGCATTGATGTATATGCATAATTTAGGGAAACCTAGAGTGTGGTTTCCTCGTTTTTTATGTTTCCCGAATTTGATTTCGTATGTTTTGGGACACATAGCCAAGTATCCTCATTAGAATCATCACAAATATTCTCTTCGATTTTGCTAGTCATTCCTGTGTATTTTCTTAACCATTTAGTTGAACCAAGTGAATAGGCAAGAATTATTTGGATGATAATTCCACTTCTGCTGGTTGTGGGAGTTGTTTATTTCATTACAAAAGGGATAAAAAACGATAAAGCCGAGACAGAGTTTCAAACTGTGACAATTCTGAAAGAGCGATTTGCCAGAGGTGAGATTTCAGAAGAAGAATACAGACGTATGAGGAATATTTTAGGGGAATAATTGATTTCAAGGGCTGTCTTTTCGATGACAGCCCTTGGTTTGTTATAGACTGCTTGGGATTTAAGCCATCGCAAAAGCTCGGCATTCTTGTGCGCAAGCCAAACACATTTGCCCACACATTTGTGATTCTCGATCAGGGAATTTCATACATTCATTTCCGCACGCTTCACAGACGTATGCACACAACTGACATAAAGATTTTGAATACATGCTATGACGTGTAAAAAACTTGGCGCATAAGCCGCAAATATCTGTACAATCATGCAACAAAAGACGCTGAGTGGTTCTTGCCTGATAATCTGGTGCACCTTGCATAATAGTCAATGTATGCTCGCACATGATCGAACAGTCCTGAAGCGTTTTTAATAACCCCGAATGCATTTGATGAGTTACCATGTACATTGGATGATCCATAAGTTCCCTCCTGAATAAGACTTCACACATAGGGTATGTGTATAAGCACTTGTACTGTGCAAATGTCTAACTCACTTATCAGCCCAATTTTTCAGCAGAAGTAAACTGAAATTAACGCATTGTGAAATAAAAAACGAAGGAAAGAGAAGCAAAGATGCATGAAAGGTAGTGACGTATTTTTAAGTTGACATATGTAGATTCTAAATGTAATATGTTATAGAAAATGATTTTCCTTAAATGGGGTGCGTATAAATATGGATATAGATTCTGTAAAGGAGTTACTTCACCAAAACAACTTTCGAATCACATATGAGCGGGAATTAGTACTGGATACATTTTTGAAGACTGAGAAAATTGTGACCCCTGCACAACTTTTTGAACTGGTTCAGCGGAAACATGTACGTGTCGGGCTTACCACAGTGTATCGATTGTTGGAAGTCCTTACAAAACTAGATCTTACAACGCCTTTTTTGGTAAATGGAGAGATTTATTACACGTTTTGCACGCATCAACATCATCATCATTTTATCTGCTTGCACTGCCGCAGGGTACAGGATGTGTTTGAATGTCTGCCGTTTCAAAATATTTCACGATATGGAACGATGACAAGTCACAAAATCGATTTATTTGGATATTGCGTAACATGTGAACGTGAACCATCACAAGAGGTGAAACATTGATGCTCAATTTGTGGGATCCCCAGCATGTGTCAATTGGTGTAGGACTTATAACGGCTCTTATATTGGGAATGATTCATGGTGTTACGCCTGATGAACATACTTGGCCTATTACATTCAGTTATGCCATTGGCAGTTACAGTACAAAGGGGGGGATTCGTGCCGGACTGTTTTTTTCAGCAGCATTCATGTTTCAACGTATGATTGCATCTCAATTGGCGTATTTTTCTTTGACCGATTTTTTAATGAAGCCAAACGAAGAAATGATCATTTATCTTCTGGTCGGTTTGATTATGCTGTTGTCCGGATATTACATTTTGTATAAACAAAAAACGCTACATATGTTTCCTTGGCTGCAAAAGCTTCTGCCGAACCTCCCTGAGGATGGGAAGCCAGTACCTGTAAAACTTGCCTTGCTTCATGGATTTGTGGCCGGATGGGGAACCGGGGCGATGGCAACCATTTTGTATACGGTTATAACACCAACCATGCCGCATGCTTGGATGGGATTTATTCCAGGACTCCTTTTTGGGGCAGGAAGTACGATCATGCAAATACTAATCGGCGCACTTTTTGGTCGCTGGATGGAACGCAAAAAAATCGATCAAAGTGCGAAACAGATCATGGGCAGGTTTGTATCTGGCAACACCCTGCTTTATGGCGGTGCATTGTTTATGATTGTTGGAATACTTGCTCTGGCCATTCCAAGTATAAATGATTGGGGCATATCGACCGGAATTCGTATTCACAATTTGGATTCCATTAACATCGGTCTGATACTTGTCATCGTAATCGTGGCGGGAATTGGCGGATGGTCTGTACGAAGGGCATTGAGGATGGTTAATACGAATATATAACCAAGATGTTCGACTGCATAATTTTTGAAAATTTTTAAAGATCTGAGGATTATTACGGAGGACAACAGTTTGAGAATCAAGTCGATAAAAAAACAAGAAGGTCTGCGACGTATTTTTTCGTTAACGGATTTGAGTAGTCTTTCAATTTCCAGCGTTGGCCCCGCGTTCAGTATTGCAGCTGCGGGTGGTGTCATGATAGGGTATAGCGGTTCATTTAGCTTGGTTGCCATTCTTCTCATAGCATTGCCTTCAGTACTTAATTCGTTGATTTTTCGATTATTGAATCAACACTTTCCGCAATCAGGGGCATCCTATTATTGGTCTGCTAGGGTTTTAGGCGAAACGACTTCACGTTTTCAGGGATGGGTTATTATCTTGGCATATTTTACTTCTCTCCCACCCATTGTACTTCCAGCAGCACAATACACGATTGCCTTGATACATCCACAATGGGCAACGAATATTTGGGTGCAGTTTATAATTGGTACATTTTGGATTTTATTTGCTGCTATCCCACTTTTATTTGGTGCACATTTGACTGCTCGTATTACCCAAATCTTCATGATTGTTGAATTCGTTTTCCTTCTTGTATTTGCTACACTAGGTATTGGAATGTTACCGTACGCGCATTTTTCTGTTTCGACTGGGTCAGTTCCTATATCAGGGATTTTGCTCACAATGGTAATTGCTACAACGATCCTTGATGGTTGGGAAATTGACAGCTATGCAACAGAAGAATCGATTCATCCGAGAAAGGATCCAGGAATCGGAGGGATTATAGGAGCTTTTTCGGCGCTCGGCATTTACATGCTCTTTTTTCCATTGATTTTGACGGAAACCCCAATTCATTTGTTGGAAAATTCCCCAGATGTCATGTTGGCATGGTCACAAAAAGTATCCACTCATTTTTCTATTTCCAATACCAAGTGGATCCTTGTTCCAATTTTAGCTTCGACTGTTGGCTCCCTTTGGTTAACCGGATACATATTGATTCGGAGCTTGTTTGTGATGGGGAGGGATCGCTTGATTCCGTATCGGTTTGCCAAATTGAACCGGCACGGTGTACCATCCTATGCGACACTTGTTATTTTACTCACTGTTTGGCTCGTCACACTATTACAATTGTTCATAAGCTCGTTTGCCTCATTTTTTAACGTGATTTTATCAACCGCCGGTTTCTTTTTGACACTTGAGTTTATGCTCGACAGCTTGACCGCAACGATTTTTCTGTGGCAGAAACATGACGAGAATAGAGCTCATACATTGAAACCTCATTCTCATTTCTGGATGCGCATTGGTTCATTATTTACGACTGTGTATTTATCGGCTGTTATCGTTGGTTTTTTGATTTTAAGCCCGAAGATTATTTCTCCATGGATAGACAGAGTAATTCTCGTTTTGATTCTATTTGGATTCGTCTTTGTCATATTTCCGCGGAAAGTTCGTCCAACCATTCATATTTTTGAGTTTGAAGAAATCGATGTTTCCCTTGCCAAAACATCTCATCTTCCAGGAGAATAATTGAATCAAATAAAGAAAACTAAGACTTCGCCAAGCTTTCTTGGCGAAGTCTTAGTTGGTCTTACACGATTGACCTCTAAAATTTACACTAAGATACTCCTTTAAAAACTTTCATTTTTTAAAGAATATTTTGAAATTGTTTGTTTTTCATCGTATTCTTTAGTGGGTGAGGTGTATGAAGATGACCAAATATATCACAAATATCAACCACATCCTAGACATACCTGAACAAGAACGCCTCATGCTGAAGGAGGTTACCGAAAAATACGCATTTCGTGTAAATGAGTATTATTTGCAGTTGATCAACTGGCAAGATCCCGACGATCCGATTAAGAAGTTGATTATTCCTAGCATAAATGAATTGGATGAATACGGAGATTGGGATGCATCCGATGAAGAGAGTAATTATGTTGCTCCCGGCTGCCAACACAAATATCAGACAACGGCGCTTTTGCTCGTTTCCGAGGTATGTGGAGCGTATTGCAGATACTGCTTTCGCAAGCGGCTCTTTCAAGAGGATGTAACGGAAACGGTGTTGGATTGTAAAGAGGGGCTTGCGTATATTCATGAACATCCTGAAATCAACAATGTGCTGTTAACAGGTGGAGATCCTTTACTCTTATCAACAGCGCGAATCAGGAACCTGATACAGAGTTTGAGGCAAATGGACCATGTGCGGATCATTCGGTTTGGATCGAAACTGCCGGTCTTTGATCCGATGCGAATTTATAACGACAAAGAATTACTGGAAACGTTTCAGGAGTATTCTCAATTGGATCGCAGAATCTATGTTGTCACGCATGTGAGCCATCCCCGAGAGATCACAAATGAGGCTTTACAGTGTTTTGATGTTTTGCAAAAAGCCGGTGTAATTATGGTAAACCAAACCCCTATATTGCGTGGGATCAATGATGATGCGGATGTATTGGCAGAATTGTTAAATCGTCTTGCTTTTGCAGGAGTTACTCCTTACTATTTCTTTGTCAATCGTCCGGTCGTTGGCAATTCGGAATTTGTACTGCCTTTAAAGACAATATATCAACTAGTCGAACAAGCAAAAGCCAAGACATCCGGACTGGGCAAGAGAGTGCGGTTGGTTTTAAGCCATTCTTCCGGTAAAATAGAAATATTGGCGATGGAAGATGATACAGCGTATTTAAAATACCATCAAGCACGCAATGGGCAATACGGGAAGTTTATGGTATTGCCATGCCCGGATGATGCTGCGTGGTTTGACGATCTCACTACCAATGGTGAATATTTGAAAAAGGAATGGATTGATGTTGAAGGAGTTTGATCCTAAGGAGGATTTGATCTGAATACAGTTTTATTGAAAGATGGAATGTATAGCAAAACACTCGCTGTTGTACGTTCTTCTGGCGCACCGAATATACGTACAATTCTATTACTTGATTTTTAAACACTCATTGGAGGAGAAATCTCACGTACAGCTAGAATTCCCCCATTTTCTGATATAAAGGTAACGCCAATTCTAAGTCGGGAGACCGACGTTTCTTGTATAATTGATGGTTCCACAAACACTCAATATATTTTAGGCAATCGCAATCTGGTTGTACAGTTTCGTATGTTGATCAGCATTCGTTTTTCTTGAAGGATAATCTTTTTGCCCTTGAGTTCGGGGTTTGACTTGATGTAAATACTTTAAATAACATAGTTTTTATCAAGAAGTATAAATTCTCCTTTTGGTGAAAAACTATGTTTTAATAATGATCCCGATCTATCGTGAATGGGAGTGTAATGCGGATAATGGAACTCATCGCTTCCTTGTGGGCACTGCTTTCGGTTTTTTGTGTAGTTTGGTTAGTGGATGATTTACGTCGTCAACCGGAAATTATGAATATGATGAAGGTGGCCTGGATACTGATTACCTTTTATTTAGGCCCCATTGGGCTTATCATTTATGTAACAAGTTGCAGGGAGCCAGAACCAGGCACCCACGAATCATTCGTTGCACCTATGTGGAAGCAAGCGGTTGGGTCGTTGATCCATTGTGTTGCCGGAGATGCTTTAGGTATTGTTGCGGCTTCAGTTGTGACCGCCGAACTTGGCACACCGATGTATGTAGATATGATTGTGGAGTATGTAATTGGTTTTTTGGTGGGGTGGCTTCTCTTTCAAACCATTCCTATTATGCACATGAACAAGATTTCTTTTCAGGAAGCCATTCAAACCGGTTTTTTGGCAGAATTTCTGTCGCTTACTTTCATGGTGATGGGGATGTTCCCAGCGATGTATTACTTGATGAATGTATGGTCAGTTATGTCTCCATGGTCACCGGGATTTTGGTTTGTCATGTCCATCAGTATATTGATTGGTTCGATCATTGCATATCCAATCAATTGGTGGATGGTTAGTAAAGGAATGAAGCATGGAATGGGCAGTTCCCATGTAATGGGGCATGGGGGAACCCATTCCACCCATTCTATGCAGCATGAACAATCGGATGATTGAATGAAACGTTTAGTCAAAATCACGTGAATTCGAATCTCAATTCTCTATTTAACAAACTAGCCACGGAGCAAAGAAGATTTATTACAAATTACAAGGAACAGGAACTCTGTCGCCAGCAACCCTATTTGGATTACCAAAATGGTAAGATCAGACAACATCCCAATGAACATAATACCCATGGCTACTCCCATAACGACAGAGAGAATCACCTCCACCATATCCAACATTTCCATCCGTTGAGTGATCCAGATGCTTGCGATTCCGATCGTCACTAAAGTAATGATCGCTCCAACTGTTTTGCTTCCGGTTGTCAATTCCACCAACATGGCAAAAGAGAATGACAGTGCCATGGAATTCCCCATACAAAGGCGCATCAAGGCATGGTTCGATGAATGTTTATTATTTTGTCCGTTCAATAGGAGGTAACAAACAATAAATCCTATCACAGAAGCCAAAAACGGTGTCACAACAATCAGTATCGTCCTCATCCCCTCATATAGAAGATAATACTATGTATATTCCGAACGAAAAGAAATTTGTCCATTCTGGCAGGCAAATCTAGTGAATTATTTTTAAATGTGAGTTTCTAGAGATAAAAAACGATTAGAAAATCGAATTGGATGCTTGTTTATAAATGTGAAAGAAGCCAGAGTTTCTATGCAAACAAGAATTCTGGCTTCAGTGAAGAAATATAGATAACTTCTAGTTTAGCAATGTTTTACTGAGAAGTACTGGTTGTATTTCGACGGATTTTCTGGAAGCAATCCTCTTAGCTTGTCCAATTAGTTCAATATTTGTTTTGCATATACTAAGTTTTTCGCAAACCAAGTACCTTCCATTGGTTCGTATGTAACTTTACCTCGTCCGCCACCTTCTTGAATAATATAATGTTTCCCATTTATTTCGCCAGCGTACATACCGAGATGTCCGCCACCGCCGCTCGTTGACTGATTGATGGAGCCATCCCCGGGGTCAGCAGGGTTCGTGAAAAATAACAAATCGCCGACTTGCAGATTTTTAAACTTGTCGTTTGGATCGAGAATGACCTGTCTGCCAATGTTTGTATCGTATCGTTGTTGGCGACTGGAGGAAGAGAACTTAATTCCCACAGCAGTTTTATAAACCCATGAGGTAAAATTTGAGCAGTCAAAAGCTACACCAGGGATCTGCTTTCCATATACCCACTTAACGCCAATTTGAGATTTTGCTATCTCCAATACTTTTTGCTGCTGTTGGGTCAGCGTTAGGGATTGTTGGGAAGGCTGTGTTGCTGGAGGTTGGGCTTGCTGAACGACAGGATTTGTTGTGAGTGCTGGTGATACAGATCCACTAACTACCTTTGAATATTTCGGGTTTGTTGTGATATAAACATCTTTTCCGCCTACTCTTATGTCATACCACCAATTATTTACTTTCTTGACTAATGGTGCTTTTTCACCCAGTTCCAATCGTCCAACGACTGGACTCGATACACTTGGTTGTCTGTGATAGGAAACCCATCCAGTATTCGTTGCTATGTATTGTGGCATGTCAGAATTGGCAAATGCCGGGCTTGCAATTGAAGCAGCCATTACAACCGCCATAGGTGTACCAAAAGCTAGCAATTTACTTTTTTTTAACACTGGATTCTCTCCTTTAGTAGCCTGCGAGGTTAGCTGACGGGTTCGGATAAAAGGTCCCCGATCACAAATGTGTGATTTTACCCCAAATATTGGTTCCCCCGTGTTCGTAAAGAACTTCGGCTTGGTTTTGTTGAAAGTCTACCATAGGCAGTCAACCCGTTTCATTACACAAAGTTTGGCAATTGTAAAAACCAAGTAAAAGTAACCGGTTTTAAGTAACAGCATATAGGCAAGAGGAATGTTCTTGAAGAATGTGTGAGAGTGTATTGTGATGGACACTTTATTTGTACGGCTACAATATTTAGCGAATGTAAATTAAAGTGAATGTCATAACTACAGGGATTGAAATCAATAAAAAACGTAAAATTAGCTTAGTTTTAATTTTAATGGTAGGTTAATGAAAAAACTAGTTCCAATTCCCACTTCGCTCTCTACTCGAACTTTTCCGCCATGATTTTCTATAACCCAACGAGCGATAGACAAACCTAGACCTGTTCCTTCAGAAGTTCGATTTCGTGCTTTATCTCCCCTAAAAAAGCAATCAAATATATATGGTAAATCATCTTTTGGGATTCCAATTCCATTATCTTTGATTACAATTTTGGCAGTTGCTCCAATATGTTCGCATGAAACTGTAACATGTCCTCCAACTTTTGTGTATTTTAAAGCGTTGTCCAACAAAATAACAAACATTTGGTGAAGGCGTTCCTTGTCTCCGTTAATTTTAATGGGACTCTCGATTGAGGTATAAATTTGAATATCCTTCATCCTTGACATTTCTTGAAAGTCTTGAACCACTCGTTTCAAAATGTCATCTAAATACACTGTTTGTATCATGATTTGTAATCGGTTCGAATCGGTTCGAGCAAGAAGCAATAGTTCTTCAATTAGTTTATGCATACGCCTTGTTTCCCCAATGATGTTTGCAATATGTTCACTTTCTTGTTCAATTGTATGATCTGGATGACGAAACAACCGTTCCAAGTATAATTTTATCACTGTGAGTGGTGTACGTAATTCATGAGAAGCATCTGCAGCAAATTGTTGCTGTTTGTTCCAAGAGCGTTGTATAGGAATTAAAGCCCTGTTAGCTAAAAACAACCCTATAAAAAATGCAACCCCTATACTGATACTTCCGCTAACCAAGATAACAATGAGTAAGCTATCAAACATTTCCTCTAAAGGCTCGATATTCTCAATAATTTGAACGGCATTTATATGGGAGAGTGGCATATCAAGGCGATCCTCTTGATTGAAATGGATAGTAAATAAACGATACGTTTGCGAACTTAGATCTACAGTTTGAATAGTTGATTTACCCAATTTTGATTTTAGTTTACGAATATCTTCTGGGTATATAGAATTTGATGGGAGTTGTAATAGAACTTGTCCTTTATCATTCCAAAAAATATAGGAATATCTGCGATCGATACCCCTTTCCCCGCTCTTTGGATAAAATAGATCTCTGAAATGTATTTGTTTCAAATGCGAAGCGAAAGAACGCATCATCATATCACCTTGATTATACATTCGATGTTTCATATAAAAATAAGTTGTAGCACCAAAACCATTTAATATGATAAAAAAAACAATGGAATTTAATAGTATCAGCCGAATCCGAGTTTGTTTAAACATATATATTCTTCCTTTTTGTAAGGGTAAATTGATTTCTTTGAAGGTGACGACTCCCCATGCTTTAAGTAGGGGCTTCTCAGATCATCGGGGTTCGTAACCTCACCCCTCCTTGAAGGCTCCGTCCGAGCCTGTTGCTGTTTTGGTTACGATGCTTTTTGCAATGCCAGATTCAAAATATTGATCGCCGCATTTTGGTCACGGTCTGCCACGTAGCCACAATGTGGGCACTCGTGAAGCGAACAGCCGGAGTTTTCTTTACAATCTCATCGCAATTTGAGCATCGTTGGGATGTGTTGTATGGATTCACTTGCACCACTTGACGACCGGCACTTTCAGCCTTGTATGTCACGAATTGCACGAGTTGGTTCCATCCTGCATCCGAGATACTATTGGCAAGATGATGGTTCTTGACCATATCTTGCACGTTTAAGTCTTCAAAGGCAATGAGTTGGTATTGATTCACCAATTGCTTTGCTACCTTATGGGCGTAGTCTTTTCGTTGGTTCGCTACTTTCTCATGTTGCTTTGCTAAAACTCGAACGGCTTTCTTTCTACGTTTTGATCCCTTTTTCTTGCGGGATACTTGGCGTTGCAGATATTTCAATCGTTTTTCGTTTTTTCGCAGATACTTTGGCGAATCAGAAAACTGTCCATCTGATGTGATGGCAAGGTGCTTAACACCAAGATCAACGCCGATTTGCTTTTCTGTGGGTGGCAGTGGTTGGGCTTCGACTTCGCAAGATAGGCAAGCGTAGAACCTGCCATTTTTGACGATGATGGTGCAAGTTTTGATTTTGCCTTGCGGCTAGGCGGTGCAATTTGATTTTTATATCGCCAATCTTGGATAGTTTCAGTTTGTTTCCAACGATTGCATAGCCGCCTTGTGGATAGGTGAATGAATCATAGCGCGTTACAGGTTTGAAGCGTGGGAAGCCTGGTTTTTCTCCCGCTTTCACCCTGTGAAAGAACGCTTGAAACGCTTTATCCAGTCGTTTTGCAACATCTTGCAACATCTTGCAACATCTTGCAACATCTTGCAACATCTTGCAACACTTGCGAATGCATTTGTTTGAGCGTCGGAATGTGTTGTTTGCGTTCATTAAAGGTATTTGCTTGGTCGTAGTAGTTGAGAGTTTTGCCTGTTTCTTTGTACGCAAGAATTCGTTCTTCCAGCAATCGATTGTACAGGAGTCGGCAACGTTCCAAAATGTATAGAATCTTGGCTTGTTGTTCTTTAGTTGGATACAGGCGGTATTTGTAGGAAATCCGCATTTACTTCTCTCCTTTTAACGAATTTTATCTGCTTTTATTCTAACAAGCATAGAAATTCGTCGCGAGAGGAGGAGCGAAAGTATATGATTTTTTCACCCCGACAGGGGATCAAAAATCATTCACCTTATATCTCCATATCTAAAGAAAAGGGCTTTACGGCGTATCAGATAACAAGCAATCGTTGAATTTTTCCATTGGAAATCAAAATCCCGTAAAGCCCCCATACAGTTTGATTAACCAAGAAGTAATTAAAGGCATTCTATTAAAATAAAGCAGTATTCCCATCAGGATCATAATCGCTCCACCGATTTTGCTGATACTGCCTGAGTATTTTCTTAACCATTTGGTGGAACCAAGTGAATAGGCAAGAATTAAAAATGGAATCGCAAAACCAAGTATGTAAAAGAACATCAATGTCATTCCACTCACGGGTTGGGAAGCAGCCAAAATCAATACGGATGCGAGAATAGGGCCAATACAAGGAGTCCAACCAGCTGCAAAGCTAATACCGACAAGGATAGCTCCAAGATAACTTGCTGGTTTGGATGGGATCATCCATTTCTTTTCTTTCATTAAAAAGTCAATTTTCAAAAAACCTAACATGAAGAGTCCCATAGCTACGACGATAACACCGCCTATTTGGCTGATTAGGATTCGATTTTGGGAAAATAATGTACCCACAAAATTGGCAGACATCCCTAACGCAATAAAAATAATCGAAAATCCAAGAACAAAAAATAATGAATGAAAAAGGGCTCTGCGCCGGATATCCGAAGTGATGAACTGACAATCTGTCTGAAACGATATACCTGAAATGTAAGAGATATAGGAAGGATAAAGGGGCAAACAACAAGGTGAGACAAATGACAAAAGACCAGCTAAAAAGGCGAGCCAAATCGAAGGATTCGCAGTACTCATAGCCATACCCCCACTACATTTTGTAGATATAAAAGTATCTTATAAAAGGATGGGGGAACTTGTCAAACGTCGATTCAATGCGGTTTGAATTCTTGATTTCAATTAAAAGGTATTGAAAACATATTTTGGTCAATATTTATAAGAAGAAAGTTTCGAAAGAAAAATGACAGTTGATAAGAAATTTTCTAAAGCATTATGTTGCATACGGTATATGGGTATAGTATACTGTCGTTGAGACCGAGGAGGAGTGATATGGAGAATACGATCGAATTGCAAGGCTCAACAAGAAAAAGTCACCATTCCGATAAGGTCAAAACCAATCTGGTGAATCGCTTAAATCGGATTGAAGGTCAAATTCGCGGCGTAAAGGGTATGATTGAAAAAGATGTTTATTGTGATGATATTTTAAACCAAGTTTCAGCCATTCAATCGGCTCTCAATGCGGTGGGCAAACTCCTGTTGGAAGGCCATATGAAATCATGCGTAATCGAGCGGATTCAGCAAGGAGACAATGAAGTCATCGATGAATTGTTAGCAACAATGAATAAACTAATAAAATAACATTTGCCATGGAGGTTGAACAATCATGCAACAAGTCGTATTACATGTTGAAGGCATGTCCTGTAATCATTGTGTCAATGCAATTGAAGGCGCATTAAAAAAAGCCGGAGCAACAGGCAAGGTCAGTTTGGAAAACAAAACGGTTGCTGTTGAATTCGATGCATCCAAAGTCACTTTGGATGCAATAAAAGAAGCAATTGAAGATCAAGGATATGATGTTGCTGAATCATAAAAAACTGATTTGGAAATCATTTGAAAAGGAGTCATGATGGAATGACTCCTTTTTTCAAAGATGCAAATGCGCAATCAAGTATGTATTTTAATAAAGATGTATCCTATTTGTGTGGTGATAAC
This sequence comes from Fodinisporobacter ferrooxydans, assembly GCF_022818495.1. GTDB lineage: Bacteria > Bacillota > Bacilli > Tumebacillales > MYW30-H2 > Fodinisporobacter > Fodinisporobacter ferrooxydans. Next base: position 1,904,246 of record NZ_CP089291.1, read on the forward strand.
AATGGATCAACAACTCGCATTAAAACAGTCAACTCTTAAGATTTCCGGCATGACTTGTGCCGCCTGTGCCAACCGGATTGAAAAAGGCCTGAAAAAGACGGAAGGAGTCACAGATGCAAATGTAAACTTTGCATTGGAACAGGCTTCTGTGACGTTTGACCCGAATCAAACAAGCTTCGAAAAAATGGAACAAAAAGTGGAGCAATTGGGATACAAAGTGGTCAAAGATACTGCAGAGCTGCAATTGTCCGGCATGACTTGCGCAGCCTGCGCCAACCGGATTGAAAAAGGATTGAACAAATTGCCAGGTGTGACGAAAGCAACCGTTAACTTTGCGTTGGAAACGGCACATGTGGAATACAATTCGGCGGAAGTCACCATTTCCGATATGGTTCGAAAAGTTGAGGACCTTGGCTATCAAGCGGTTACGAAGGAAGAGCAGTCAGATGCGCAGCAAGACTACAGACAAAAAGAAATTACGCGGCAAAAAAGAAAATTTATTGTTTCTGTGATCCTATCCTTGCCACTGCTTTGGACGATGGTCAGTCATTTCTCATTTACATCGTTTCTTTGGGTTCCGGCGTTTCTGATGTATCCATTCGTACAATTTTTGTTTGCGACACCTGTGCAATTCATTATTGGCAAACAGTTTTATGTCGGGGCCTATAAAGCGCTCCGCAATAAAAGTGCAAATATGGATGTCTTGGTGGCACTCGGGACATCGGCCGCATACTTTTACAGCTTGTACATGACCGTGATTCATCTGAACGAGCCGTTCATGATGCAGGATACGTATTATGAAACAAGCGCAGTTCTCATCACCTTGATTATTCTCGGCAAGCTTTTTGAAGCGATGGCAAAAGGACGATCTTCCGAAGCCATTAAGAAGCTGATGGGCTTGCAAGCCAAAACCGCAATCGTCATGAGAAATGGCGAAGAAGTCAACATACCGGTCGAAGAAGTAGTCGTGAGTGATATTGTGCTGGTTCGCCCGGGAGAGAAAGTGCCTGTTGACGGCGAGGTAATCGACGGCAGGACTGCGATCGATGAATCGATGTTGACGGGAGAAAGCCTGCCGGTGGAGAAACAACCGGGCGATACGGTGATTGGGTCGACCGTCAACAAAAATGGCGTGATCAAAATCAAAGCAACAAAAGTTGGAAAAGAAACAGCATTGGCGCAAATCATTAAAGTGGTAGAAGAAGCGCAAGGATCCAAAGCTCCCATTCAGAGGGTTGCGGATGTCATTTCCGGCATTTTTGTTCCGATTGTCGTTGGGATTGCACTGCTTACATTTTTGATCTGGTATTTTTGGGTCGATCCGTATGCCTTTGCGAATGCGTTGGAAAAAGCAATTGCAGTCCTCGTTATCGCTTGCCCGTGTGCCCTTGGCCTTGCAACGCCCACATCGATCATGGCCGGGTCGGGAAGAGCCGCGGAACTTGGCATTTTGTTTAAAGGTGGAGAACATTTAGAGACAACACATAAGATCAATACCATTTTATTAGATAAAACAGGTACCATCACAAAAGGAAAGCCGGAACTGACAGATGTGATGCCGGAATCGCTGGAAGAATCAACACTTTTGTCACTTGTGGCAAGTGCCGAAAAAAATTCTGAGCACCCCTTGGCGGAAGCGATAGTTGCAGGTGCTGCCGACCGTGGGATCATATGCAAAGACACCAACGACTTCGAAGCGATTCCAGGTTTCGGAGTTCGCGCTCAGATCGATGGGCAAGATGTGATAGTCGGAACCACAAAATTAATGGAACGCTATCAAGTAGAAGTTTCGGAACATGCATCGGAACAAAAAACACAACTGGAGACGGCAGGGAAAACGGTCATGCTGGCTGCCGTTGACGGCAATTACGCCGGATTTGTGGCAGTCGCGGATACGGTCAAGGAAACATCCAAAGCGGCTATCCTGCGTCTGAAGCAGTTGGGAATTGACGTATATATGATTACGGGGGATAACGAACGAACCGCCAAGGCGATTGCAGAGCAGGTTGGCATTGACCATGTCCGGGCGGAAGTATTGCCGGAAGGAAAAGCGGCGGAAGTGGAAAAACTGCAGAAAGAAGGTAAGATCGTCGCGATGGTCGGGGACGGCATCAACGATGCGCCGGCACTTGCAAAAGCCGATATCGGGATTGCGATCGGCACAGGTACGGATATCGCGATGGAAGCCGCCGATGTCACGATCATGCGCGGAGATTTGCAAAGCATTCCGGATGCGATTCGGATGAGCAAGAAAACCATGACCAATATTCGCCAAAACCTGTTTTGGGCGCTGGTATATAATTCACTCGGGATTCCGGTTGCCGCGCTTGGATTTTTGGCGCCATGGATTGCCGGCGCCGCAATGGCATTCAGCTCCGTATCTGTCGTGTTAAATGCGCTGCGTTTGCAACGGGTTCGACTTTAGTTGTCGACCATGAATGGATACATCGAAATCCGAATATAGTAAATAACGGAATTTTTAAAGATCTACACTATGTGTGGAAGCGCGTCGGAAAATGGGTTTCCTAAAATTCAAGATTTGATAAAGAAGCAGGCATCAGACAACACTGTTTGCCTGCTGTTACTATTCGATCATGAGTATGAGTGTGTCGATAACGAGCCGTGTATTTTGTAGTATACTGTTAGAGAAATGCAATATTTGAATATTGAGGAGTAGTTATGAGGGTCTTCGCGAACATATGCATTCTCTTCCTTTTTTTTATTTTGCTGTTCAATGTATCAAGAAGTACATTGAACAGTAAAAATACTACAGGCATTTCAGCCGATATGACCAAGCAAAGCGCAACGAAAGAAAATAAGAATCCTTTCACCTTCTTAAAGGGTGTTCCATCGAAAAGTGATAAAAATAAACCGGTAACTTTGGATAATGCTAATAAAAAGGAAAAAGATACAAAAGAAACAATCGATTCTATCCGTATATCGAACATCGACAGAACAAATAAAAACGTTGATACATATGGTTACTTTCCAATTGATACGTATAAAGAATTCACAACAGAATCAAATGGCAATCGTTTTTTGAATCAATATATTGGAGAGAGGCTTGTTGAAGGTAACAATGTTTTTATTAAAAGTACCCAAATTGTAGTATCAAATCATACGTTAGATCATCAAGTAAGCTATGAATTATATACGATTCACAACAATCATGATATTCTCAAGGTGGGTTTTATTGATACGGCAGGAGAGGTATCATGGAGTCGTCTTTCAGAACCTGTACTGATGGGACAAATGCAAATAGGAAAAGACTATGATTTTCATTTAGATCAACACTCCCTTCTAGAAATAATCCCAAAATGGTTTGCAGACCTTGAAATATCCGGAACGAAATTTAATCGATGTTTAGCGGTTGATGAAGTTCGATTCATAAACTTTAATAGCAAAAAAACTCCGATTTTATTTAAAAGAACATATTACTGCAAGGGGATTGGCAGTGTATTGACCGTGATGAATCAGACGAATGGTCATGATTTAAATACTATTACAAAAAATGATAATTCCGTAGAATATTTTATTGGAATGGGAATCCAAGGCAATCAGTAAGTACTGAATTTTTCATTTTTGAAAAAAGGGTGAAGTGATCGATTCGATAGAAAAATTAAAATTGGCTTTAACACCAACCTCGTTAGAATATTTGAAAAATATAAGCGGAAAATTACATATTCATTTATGGGTAAAACGTGATGATTTAACGGTGATATCGTGACCGGCGGTAACAAAATTCGAAAATTAGAATATATACTAGCGGATGCAAAGGAAAAAGGCGCGGATACCATTGTAACAACGGGTGGTTTGCAATCGAATCACACGAAAATTACTGCCGCATTCGCCATAAAATTAGGATTTAAACCTATTCTATTGTTAAATGGTAGGGAACCTGAAGTCAAAAAGGCAAATCTGTTTATTAATGATCTATTAGGTGTCGAAGTACGTTATATACAAGTTGGAAACCAAAAAGAAATGAATCAGGCATTGGATATGGTGGCACGGAAATTAAAAGAAGAAGGGAAAAGACCATATGTCATCCCTGTAGGCGGTTCCAAAGGATTAGGTAGTCTGGGATATATCGATGCGTATCATGAGCTGGAATCGCAACGAAGGAAAATGAACCTGAACTTTGATTGGGAATTCATCACGACTGGATCTGGTGGCACATTTGCAGGAATCTATATGGGGCATCTCATTCATGGATCGGAATCAAAATTGGTTGGCGTGAGTCCTTGGCTTCCTGCTGGTGAGATTAGAGACCAGATCATCGACTGCATCAACGAGGGAGCAAAGTACATGGATCACTCGTTTCTACGTTATAGTAGTAAGGTGGATCCTTTGACTATACATATAGACGATCAGTTTATTGGAGAAGGATATGGGAAACCTACTAGAGCGGGAATGCATGCTCTCAAATTAATTGCTTTTACCGAAGGTATATTACTTGATCATGTTTACACAGCTAAAACGATGGCCTGTCTTCTTCATTATGTAGAAACAGGAATCATTGAAAAAAAAAGTAAATATTATTTTGGCATACTGGTGCCGCAGCAGGGCTGTTTACTTTAGACGAACAATGGAGCAACCATTAATGATGGAACAGCAACATGAGAAATGTGTAGAAATCTTTTCGATTAAACATGGTTCATTAAATGGAAAGCAAAAAATAAAAGCCGATGAATTCTTGAAGGAAACATCGGCTTCTTTTCATCACTTCAAATAGTTCCAAGGATTCACATAATTCATTTTTCCGTTAGTAATACCTGTTGCAACTGAAAAGTGCAAATGGGGACCGGTAGATTGCCCATCACTTCCAACAGCCGCAATTTTTTGCCCGGCCTTGACACGTTCGCCTGGCTTGACGAATAATCCGTTCCCGTACATATGACCATAGACGGACATCACTCCGCCTGGGTGTTGAATTACGATCCAATGTCCAAAGCCAGCAGCTGATCCCGCAAACAGGACAACTCCATCAGCTACTGCTGTAATGGGTGTATTCATTGGGGCAGCAATATCGATTCCATTATGAAACTCGTTAGCGCCTCCAAAATCACGCCAGCCATACTCTGATGAAATAACATGAGAGGATGGCAATGGCCATTGCCATGTACCAGTCCCTTGTTGGGATTGCGTAGTGTTGGAATCACCCTGGGATTGCTGTTGTATCGTTGTTTGGATCTGTGCAGCAATCTGATCGAGTGCGGCTTGGTCAGCAGCTAATGTTTTCTGTTCTTTTACACGCTCATTTTGAACCTGCACCAGGGCAGCTTGTTTCTGTTTTTTCTCTTGAACTTGCGTCTGCTTTAAAAGCATCAATTGTTGATATTGCTGTTGACGCTGTTGTTGATCGTTAGTCAACTGTACCTGTTGCTGGTTTAGTAATTGTCGTTTCTGCCTAACTTGATCCAGGATTTTCTTGTCCTGTTGTGCAATGATACTTAAAGTTGACAATCGATCCATAAAATCAGAAAAACTGGTGGAGGATACAATTACATCCAAATAGGAAATTGTTCCATTTTCATACATGACATGAATACGTTTTTTCAGCAAATCATTCTGCAATTCTAAGGCTTTTTGATTTTGTGCAATTTTATTTTTCATATCAGCAATATCCTGATCCATTTTTTTGAGATAATTTTCTGTATCAGAAATTTTTTGTTTTATCGTTAACAAATTACTACCAATGGAAGAAATTTGGTTCTCTAAAGTGTTCTCCTGACCTTTTAATTCATTGATGTGTTGTTGACGTTGCGATTGATTTTGTTGGATTTGTTGATATTGCTGTTTTATATCTTGAAGTTGGTCAGCAGCTGAAATGGATGGGAAAAATACTTCGGTTGCCAAAAACGAAAATAGGACAGTACTTGTAATAGACTTATATAATTTTTTCATTACAAAGCTTGTTTCCCCTTTCTTGTCAAAGTGCAGGTATATATTTCGACAAAAAATTCGCAACTCCTTTGAGATTTTTGTTGAATGACTACAAAATGTAGTTTAGAATGGCTTTATTCGGATCAAAACTAGTAAGAATAGATTCATTCATGGGAACTTTTGAGGGAATGGCAGATTAAGTTCGGGTTAATGAATAGAAATGACAAACAGGCTGAACATGATTTCTATTTTCATCAATTTAAGATAAAGTTGAGGGATTCAAGCATGAAAAAGAAATTCACATTTGTATTGGTTGGAGCTATACTAGCAGGGTTTCTTACTGGCTGTGGAACTAAAAGTGATCAGAAAATGGATCCTAATATGAAAGGTATAAATCATAGCAATATGCAAATGGATAATGGAAATAAAAAGTAAACAAAATTTTGTTTAAATGACAGGGTGTAATCCCTGTCTTTTTGTAGAACTTTACAGAAATTTGTTTGTTGTTTACTAAAATCTATCATGAATCGGGATATTAAATGGAACAGATTATTGAAACATGGGTTGTACAATTTCAATACATTGGCATGTTTTTTATATTATCGCTTGGAATCGTCGGTCTTCCCCTACCTGATGAAATTCTGATAACATTTATTGGATATCAAGCATCGCTTGGAAAACTTTCATTACTCGTTTCATTTATGGTTACGTTCTTTGGTTCCGTTCTGGGGATTTGCGGCAGTTATGCATTAGGAGTAAAATATGGCCTTCCATTGCTTCAAAAATATGGATCCAAATTCCGATTATCGGAAAGGAAAATCAAACAGACACAGCAGTTTTATATTCAATATGGTCCGTTTTTTGTAACTTTGGGTTACTTTATACCTGGTATACGTCAACTTGTTGGGTATTTGGCTGGAATTTCGAGGATCCGCTTTCGATCATTTCTTATTTTTGCATGTTTCGGTGGATTTTTGTGGTGTGCTCTTTTCCTAGGGTTAGGGTATGTGTTAGGTGGAAATTGGGTAATCATTGGCCAAATGCTATCTTCATATGGGGGATATTTTAGTGTAGGTATCCTATTCTTATTTGTAGGAGGCTTTTTATATTGGAGAATGTTTAAGTTGCTGGGAGAAAAGGTGACAAATAAAGGGGCGAAATCAATAATGAATTCCGGTATGCGCAAATTTTGGAAAGATATTTCAGATAATCCTCAGAAAACATACACGTATTCGACTATTTTTCTTTATATATATGTAACGGCGACTGGTGCATCCGTTATGGCACTGGAACTTGCCGCATCCAGATTTTTAGCTCCGTATTTTGGTACATCTATGATCGTTTGGGCGAATATTATTGGTCTGATTTTATTTTCTCTATCTTTGGGATATTTTATTGGCGGACATTTGGCTGACCGCCATCCAGATGGTCGTATTTTAATGTTGATAACACTTTCGGCAGGTGTTTGGTCGTCGGCACTACCTTTATGGGGGCACTTTATTTTCCGTTATTTATCGGCCGGGATTCTAGGAACACCTATTTTTACCATACTTATTTCATTTCTGGCAATCCTTCTTGTTTTTGCGCCACCTGTGTTTCTGTTGGCTATGGTAAGCCCTTTTGCGATTCGTCTTGTTGCTGTAGAACCACAGGTTGTGGGGAAAATATCCGGTAAATTATACGCCTTCTCGACACTTGGCAGTCTGGTTGGCACGTTTGGTACTGCATTTGGCACGATTCCGTTTTGGGGAACCCGGGAAACCTTATTTTTCTGGTCTGCGATTTTAATCGCAATCAGTGCATGGGGACTCCGCCACGTAAGGATGGGGAGATTTGTCTCATTATTTTTAATGGTTCCCGTGTTCTTTTATCTTTGGTTTCACGGTCCGGTAAAATCAGGGAAAGGTGTACTTTGGTCGAAAGATACCTTATATCAGTTTGCTCAAGTCATTCGTGAGCCGGATGGTTCGACAACACTGGTATATAATGAAGGGGGTGGCATTCAATCCATTCGCCGTCCTCACGACGCTCTTTCCGCCACAGACTATTATGATGATTATCTGATTTTACCGTATCTCGTTTCCCGTCCTAAGGATATTCTTGTGCTTGGTTCTGCAGGCGGAACAATTCCTCGACTTTTGGCAAAATACGATAAACCGTTTTTTCCCCAGTTAAGTGTAACTGGTGTCGAGATAGATCCCGACATCATTCCATTGGATTACAAATATTTTGGTCTTAAACCAGAAGACGCGAAGATTGTCAATCAGGATGCCCGCGTATTTTTAAATCATACATCCAAACGTTATGATATCATTATTGTTGATGCATATTCACAACAAATTTATATTCCGTTTCACTTATCAACTGTCGAGTTTTTCCGAGATGTTCGTTCCAAATTACAACCTGATGGGATTGTTGCCCTGAATGTGAATGCAACAACACCAGATTCAAAGCTTCTTGTTTCGATGGAAAAAACGGTTCATACTGTCTTTCCTTACACGTATATACTAAAAGCCCGCGGCCTATACAACTATGTTTTACTGGGTTCTATGAATCCTCTGAATATCAATCAGCTTGGTAACATGAAAGTTTCCGGTTCGATCCAGCCTATTCTCGACGAATGGCAAAATTCTGTTACACAAATATCTGAGCAGCAAATGCGTAACGGGTTAGTTTTGACTGATAATCGAGCGCCCGTTGAAATGATGACGGATTCTATGATCTTTCAATTTGTACGTAAATGAGCCAACGTTTTGTGTTAATATAGGAAAAGCAGGCAACTATGCAGCCTGCTTTTAAGCCTTATTCAAGATCACCAATTCCTCGATTGATTCAAATAATACTGTTTATTTTAAAACATTCGTTTGACGGCTGTCAGATGTTTATTCCAATAGGAACCAGGCGCGACTGATAAATATCCGACTTTTCCCAGACCGCCACCTTCTTCAATCATCCGATTGTTTCCAGCATAAATTCCAGTGTGTCCACCATTATCAAAGATTAAGAGATCGCCAGGTTTCACTTGGCTCTTTGGAACGGGTTTCCCTACGCTGCTTGCTTGAACGCGACTGGCACCTGATATTTTGTAACCCAAAGCATGACGGTATACATAGGCGGTATAATTTGAGCAATCAAATCCGAATTGTCCACGGTCCTCGTTATGCCCCCAAACATATGGAGTGCCCAACTTGCTTTGCGCAACTTTCAAAACAGCAGCTTCTTTGGCTTGCTCGGATGCATTCCTTGATGCTAACGGGCGAATACTTGTATCCATACGGACTCCTGATGGCAATGCACCATTCAAGCCTGTTGTAGTCGCTGCAAACGAACTATTTACCATTCCCGGCGCTAGGGTCAAAAGACCAAGTGATACTACACTGATGACTGCTTTTTTCAACATAAAAATCCACTCCCTTTTACCTTCGAGGTTAGTTGTCGGATTCGGATGATGGATCACCCTACGTACGATGTACGATTCACCCCAAGCCATTCACATGGCAAAAAAATCCCCCGTACCAGATTACCTGTCTGGATTCGGCATGTATGGAAGTATACCATGAAATATATACGGTATCATTATAAAGACATTGGAAGAATTGGCGGATCGAGCCTATCTATTAAAATTCACCCAGCCTAGCGAATGGAAGAATGCAATATAAAAACTTAAAATGGATTTGGGTTTAATACAGAGATTGGTACTTGATAATTGAATAGCTAACTAAGAAATAGTAAAACATCTTTACCATCACTTGCTGAATCCACGATCTCAATCGCTTTCTGCAGCAATAGCTTCGTATTCCCACGGTTGACACCTGTTTACGTACGATTAGGAACTAAAGTACAGAAATCATTAAATCATCATTGCGATGGACTAACGCTACGTTAGAAGGACGTTACAACCGAATTAAAACGTCTCAGCTCCGACCCCTACTTTACTCGTAATCGAATCGCTAAGCCAGGGTATTTTAATTGAATGCAATCGTAAGCGATTCACAGGTTAATTGAGTCAAGCACTAATTTTGGTGTAAAGCTAGAATTACAAATTTAAATTAAAAAAATTTACTGATATGATCGACCAATATCATATGGATGTCAAATACAGCCACGTATAAATGATTGTTTTACACGCTTCATAATTTCTTCATAAGTTTATCATTCTTTCATCACATTTTTTATTTGTAATCAAGCTCACTAGCCAGGTAACATGGCCTGAGTGCTGTATAACGCAATCAAATGAGCGTTAGAATCTGAATAACTGAGTATTCAAGTCACATATATCAATTTAATAATTTAGGCTAATTGAATTTTGATACAGATCGGAATTGTATCCGTTAAAACACTTCTTCAAGAGGGTGATTCAGTCAATTTTGATAGAATAATAGTTTTTCACTATAAAAGTAGTTGAAAAACAGTATTGTGAAAACGTTAATATTATATCCATATTGGAAGATTTTAAAGGAGGATAATATTTATATGTCACTAACAGAACAAACATTTACATTGCCTCGATTGAATGAACCTGCACCTGAATTCGAAGCAGTTACTACTCAAGGTCCAATAAAGTTGAGTGATTTTAAAGGTAAGTGGGTTGTTTTATTCTCCCACCCTGCTGACTTTACTCCCGTGTGTACAACTGAATTTGGTGGTTTCGCAACACAAGCAACTGAATTTGAAAAACGCAATGTTCAATTAATCGGGCTTTCCGTGGACAGTGTTCACGCTCACTTAGCATGGATTCGTGATATTGAACGCATTTTTGATACAAATGTAACATTCCCTGTTATTGCAGATTTAGATACAAAAATTTCAAACCTCTATGGGATGATTCATCCTGGTGCAAGTACAACAGCAGCTGTTCGTGCAGTATTTGTTATTGATGATACTGGAGTACTCCGTGCAATGATCTATTATCCAATGAGTGCCGGACGGAATATTCCAGAAATTCTCCGTGTGATTGACTCTTTACAAACAACTGATGCAAATAAAGTGTCGACTCCTGCAAACTGGCAACCAGGCGAACCTGTAATTGTACCAGCCCCATCTACCCCAAGTGCTTTCGAAACAGAAGAGGAAGCGACCGAGAAAGGATTAGATTATCGAAGCTGGTATTTGCGTTTTAAAAAATTGAATTAAACGTCTATTTCAAGATAAGTGACCTTGAGTAGTTTCAGATTGTTGATTAACTGATAAATTTCTCATAGGCATGCACACAATATAGGGCTGTCCAAAAGTCATAACTGACTGAAGGACGCTCCTTTGTTTTAAAAAAAGATAAAAAGAGATCAATAAATTTGGTGAAAAATCATTTTTATTTCTCAAGCAATCTGCGAATTTCGGAATCTGGGCATCGGAGTCTTTATGATTCTAGGGATAATTGCCACAAGTGAGTGACTAATTTTTAAAGTCCACTGGATATGTTTTGATCGCTTGCATCAGTATCAATTGTATTTGTACTGTTCAAAAAATTCTGTGTTAGAGCGAAATCACCGGTATTAAACGCCCCTGATCCAGCACAGGTCTTCGTTGCTTCCTTCGGAACGATGGCAGCGGCATCTCCGACCTGTAAAATACCACCGATATTGATACTAATCGCTTTAAACGCACCAATCATTGCAGGCATTAATATCCCCCTCATTTCATTCATTTCGAATCCACAATAGCCTATGCAAGCGAATCACTTAAGGTTATTCCGCTTGTATTTTATTTTTTAACATCTTGCTTGGTCGGAGTGGTATGGTATACATTGAAGATGTATGGATCGTAACAAAAATCGTCTGGGATGCGACGTTAGCGTTTGTTGCAATTATCCTAATCTCAATGATTCTGGATGCAGCCTTTTTTTGATTAGTCTGCCTTATTTTATATGGCACGTTTGGCGAGGGGAAGCGATTTGTAAATATTATATTGCTTGGAACAGTTGTATCACATTTTTTTGAATAACAGCACGTATCAACAGGTCGGTTATATCGGCACAAGTGTAAACGTTTAAATTCGAAGAAAAACGGATATTGCCATTCGTCATGGCTAGCGGCGATTAAACTCTAAGTTATCGAAATTATAGCGTTACGATCACTGTTGCAGATTCTTTAACCTTGTATTAAACTAAGCATGATTAATATAAACTTTAATTTTCATGAAAGTCATGGCGCAAACAGTCAACAATGGGAAGTATTTCTATACTCCCTAATTTGTTGGCTTTTTGCTTTTTCGATCAAGTGGTAGATGTTACAAAAACAATTCGAATATAATATTGGTAAGTATAAAAGTGGCCCCTTTGGGAATATTATTTTCGTTACTAATAAAAGAAAGGAAGATCAAGAAGATGAATCATGGAATGGCCACTGTTTCGATTGAGAAGTATCAATCCTGCATCGATGCTTGTAAAGCATGCCTTACGGAATGCGAACTATGTGCTACCTCTTGCTGTCGCATGCCAGACGCTTCCCAAATGAGCCAATGTATGGAACATTGCAGAGACTGCGCTAATATCTGTGAATTAGCTGTACAGTTCATGTCGAGAGACAGCCAATTTGCCAAGCAAGTGTGCGGGCTTTGTGCCACGATTTGCGATGCATGTGCAACTGAATGCGCCAAGCACCAAAATCCAACTTGCCAAAGCTGTGCAGAGGCGTGCCGTAGATGTGCGGAGGAGTGCCGAAAAATGGCTTCATAATTTAAAATAGAAGCTTACCGTATGCTTGTAACGCAATTCAAATAAAATCAAATTGTTTTTCAAAATACCATTTTTATAAAAGGAAGTAGGCGTGACTTGCTATAGTGCTGTTGCGTCTATTTCATTTTATACATGTTGTGTGTATACAGCTGTAAAAATTAGATTCGCAATACTAATGAAATTTAAATATACAGTCGATATAAATCGATCCTGATTTCCATTTATTATAGATCCTGAATCCGTGACGACTGTCGCCGATTGCAGGGAGATGGCACAATAAAACCTCCATCAAAGCACTTCATAAATTGCTTTGGGAAATATTGAAAAATATTATTGAATAATTAGGTCGGTCGTAGTTTTTTTGAAAACCTAAGCTCAGAATTCCAAATATCTATGAAAATCCAGAAAATCAATTAGTATTTGAAAGATATTTAACACTACAACGTAGTCTATTTTGACCACTCAAGCGGTACTTTTATGACGCTTTTTTCTGTGTGAACGGTAGGCTTTGGCGTTTGATTTTTGGTAATACGCAACATCCCGTACCGCTTTTCTGATGGCGGACGGGTCTTGTGTTAGCGCGGCTATGATTAGGATCAATGCTTGCCGCATTGTCAAGATGGAATGGCTGTCGCCGTTTTCGTTTTTTTTTTGAAACTGTTTGCGTACTTCCAATACAAATAGATGCGCAACCATCACGAGCAACATGTGCCTATGCCAGCCTATGTAGGATCGCGTTTCGTAATGAGCCATTCCGAGAAAGCTTTTACACTCTTGGAAGCTTTGCTCGATTGGCCAACGTAAGGTTGCGGCATGGTGCAACTCGCGGACGTCGATGTCTTCTGGAGCATTGCAAACAGCGTATTTGATCCGTCCATCTTCATACTTGCGGATATAGAGCCAGAGCTCCTCACCATCCTTGCCATCTTGCAGTTCAATAACACGGCAATATTTGACCAACGTACGCACCGGTCCCTTGGAGCCTTCCATTAATACAATTTCTTCCCAGGGCAAAGATTCATCTTGTGCAAGGGAAGAGACCGGGACGGCCGGAACAGAAGGAACCAGCTTGGTTGGCGGTTTCCCGCGACCTTTGCGTTCTGGCAGCGCCCAGTTCGGACGTTCCCGGAATACACGCTGATTGCTGTGGATATCCGCAAAGAACAAGACGGACTCAGGCAGGCCTTTCCGAAATTCGGCATCGCAGCCGAAAGCTCCATCGCAACCAATCCATTTGAACTGGAAAGCGTGATGTTTTACGGATTCCTGGATCATTTCAAGTGCAAGTTGCGGCTTGGTGCGAAACTCAGTTGTTTCCGGAATGCCGCATGATGACCAGTACGCCTTGCGCTCACCATCGAACCACGCCTCGGGCAGATACAGCCTGGCGTCCAGCAAACCGTAGCCGCCGATCCCGGAATAACCGATGAATACGCCAGCTTGGCAGTTTTCGACTTTCCCTTTGCTGCCGCAATATTGTCGCCAGACGCCTGCAGATTTGGTTCCTTTCTTGCCAAAATCGGAGCCGTCTATTGTAATCATACCGTTTGGATCGTTTGCGATAGTGCAGACCCTGCTCTGATAGGTTCGCTTCATTTGCTGGTCATCCCACGGGGCGTCTTTAAGAAAGAGCTGCAGCGTGCGAACTACCTTTTCATCTTCATACCGCAAGGCAATCGGTTCGATGCTTTTGCGATCCAGGTCGCTAAGCAGCCCTTTGATATAGGTTTCGCCGTTTTGCTGCTGATCACTGCGAGAAAAGCAGGATGAATAGCGATTCAGGTACTCGGACAGAGCAGATCCCAAATCGGCGACAGATTGTTCATTTAATCCGGCTTCGGTAAACAAATCCGGACTCCAATCAGGCGTACTTAGCATCATATCCCATACCCTCACACGCTCCAAATTGGGATTCGGTCGCAGAGGATATTGGGAAATCAGTTGCAGCAGTTTGCGATTTATCAGGTAAAAGAAAACCCCTTTGCGGTTGCCGTGATAAACAAAGGTTTTCCCCACTTTGCCAAAGCCGCGAGTTTCACCCAAGTATCGCCAGTTGGCGGCTTTGTAGCAGGTGCCTTGATAGCAAGTGAAATCTACGAAGGTTTCCACGGCATAGGGTTGATCGCCATAAATCCTTGGCCAGTCACACTGAAGCAGGCGAAGAGATTGTGATAAGATATGAGAAGCCAGATTCTTAATGCGAATCCAAGGCAGAATGAGAAAACGGTTATTGTTGACGATATGATTGAGAAGATTAAGTCTTCCAGTTTCTCCCCAACCCAAATAACTGTCCCTTACGCCGATTTTTAAAGAAGCACGATGAAAGCTAATTGCGGCGATAGGCATGTCTTTAAACAGCACCAGATACTTGATTCTGGGACCGATCATTTTGTCATAGCCAAGATAATGCCATGTACGAACCATATGGTTCCAGACGCTTTCATCCTCGGTTCCGTTAACCAAGACGAATGAAAGAGGTTGAAAGTCTCTCAACTTCCCTACAATAGGCTGCTGGTTTGTCCAGTAATCGTACATGCTGCATCCGTCCTGTCTTTGATGTACCCAACGACCGAATCCCGCTTTCAGCATACACTAATTTCAGGAGTTTGTCTACCGTTTTTAGACTACGTTGTAGTGTTAAAAGCATGTTCCAATACAATAAACAACTTCTAGAAGAAATTTTAAAAATGGATCAATTACATAGTTAAAGGAAGGTTCTGTTAAAGTCCAATGTTGATTTTTGATTGTTGTCCAAAGTCCTCGTATACGTTTTTTTTTCGATTATATTTTGATTACAATTTTAATCCATTTTTGTTTGCTTTATCGTTTACTTTACGATTACCATTGCTATATTATAAACATTTTTGCAAGAAGTATTTCTACACTTTCAATATGAATCGAAATAAAGCAGAAGTCTTGCGTAAAAAAATTCAACATTTCGATAATTTTTCTACTTGTGCAAATGCATATAATATATTAGCATTCATACGTAATAGTACAACAAGAAGTAGAAATTACAAATAATTGTATTTGTTTTTTCATCTGGCTTCCACATATGATGGGTATAATGGTAACTATAAATGAGCAAAAATACTTACAAATTTATACAACAAAAAAGTATAGACTGCCTCTAGGCCAGCTTTAATTGTTGCAAAACAGCTTCAATAGGTACTTGATTCTTTGCAGATTCATAAATCCATTGGACGTAGTCCACTTTTACTTGCTTTCGTACCATTATAAGTCCATCTCCAAATTTTGAAGGCTGACCTAAACCGATGGTGCAATATAAATGTGTCAGCGAAAGTAGTATCCAAAGTCGTTCTATTGCACGAATGGAACGAACTTGATATCCATCAAAACCTAGATTTTGTTTAGTTTGCCGAAAGAAAATCTCGATCGGCCAACGGCGACTATAATAATCAAGGATGGTTTGTGTCTCTAAGGATACATCTGTACACAGAAAAGCATGTAATACTTTCGAATTTTGAAACGCATCCAATGGCCAGCAAAGGAGTACCACCGCATTCTCAATGCCATTTAAAGCTCCTTCATATCGATACACCCAATAGGTTGATCCGTTTACGGTCACGAGGCAAACGTCCTGTTTGGTCACATACGATGCGAAGGTACTAAGTGAAACTCGAATCCCTTTGGGATAGAGAATACGGTTTGTTTTGAGTGCACCAATCAGATGGTATCCTCGCTCTGCATAAGTATTCATAAGTTTTGGGCATGTATACCATGAATCGACCAATGCATATCCAGAATAAGGTGGAATCGGCATGGTTTTGGCCAAATCACAAGCGTCATCAATTTTGCTTTGGCTCGATTTATCATAACGGTGAATATCATGAATGAGAGAATGTTCTCCACATTGAACAATCGTAGCCTGAACTTGATGACCCCAAACGGTTTTTCCTTTTAAGTGGGAATGATGGTAGTCTGTTTGTTCGATTGGGTGTTTTGCCTGTGACGAAGGCTTTGTCTTCTCACTAACCGTATCATCATGAATCACAAAAATAGGCTGTTCTGTTTGTTTGGCATGAGACAAAACAAATGAAAGCGATTCTTGTTTTACAAGTCTTTGGATATACGATTCGTCCCAAACACCATCCGAGAGAAAGTGTCCAATGGATGTTCGATGACATGAACTCCATTCCGCTATATCTACCACTTTACCACGATACCCTTTAGCGGTAGCTGCAATAAAAAATTCTTGAATATGCCGCAAGGCAGGCTTTGAAACATATAAGGATAGCCTACGGCTTTTTAAGAAATTGATTATTGCTTCGTGGTTTGGTATGGTAGTATTATGAGACATTTGTGAATCCTCCAGGTATGGTTTTGTGTGGTAACTTAATCTATACCACAGGAGAGGACAAATGTCTCTATTGTTTTTAATTGGTAAAGAAATGGAAGCGAATTTGCTCATTTATAGCTGGTAAGTAAAATGTACAAAGATTAAGGAGATATTTAATGAAACTAAGTCCGACAAATCTCGCTCTAGGAGCTGCCGTAGGAGCTCTGATTGTAGGGGGTTCTTGGTATTTCACGGCCAATCGCGGGAACGTTCTCGCAACGGTGGACAACACCCCCATTACCCGTTCCGTCTTTTTGAAACAACTAGAAAATACAGGAGGATCTCCGACGTTGTTACAATTGGTTTCTGATCAATTGATCCGGGATGGAGCTAAAAAATATAATATCACATCTTCCCAAAGAGACTTGGACAACGCACTATCCCAATTGAAACAATCCCAAGGCATCACAAGCGATGCCCAATTAAATGCGCTTTTAGCCCAGCAGCACATGACGCAGAAAGATCTGCATAACCTGCTGGAAACCCAGGTTTTGGTGCAAAAAATTGGGGAAAAAGATGTAAAAATAACGAATGCAGAAATTAAAGACTATTATGACAAAAATAAAGATCAATTCGCCACACCGGAATCTGTAACCGCTTCGCATATTCTGGTAAAGACAGAAGATGAAGCAAAGAAAGTGGAACAACGTCTGAAAAATGGCGAAGATTTTGCGAAAGTTGCAAAAGAGGTTTCCATCGATCCCGGATCAAAAGACAAAGGAGGAGACTTGGGTACGTTTACCAAAGGCCAAATGGTCCCCGAATTTGAAAAAGTTGCATTCAGCTTAAAACCGGACCAAATTAGTGATCCGGTAAAAACGCAATACGGTTGGCATATCATCAAGGTAACGGCACATACACAACCCAAAACGCCTACGTTGGATGAGGTAAAAAAGAAAATTATCGATACGTTGAAACAACAAAAAGCGGTTCCACCTGTACAAGTCATTGCGAATTTAGCCAAAATTTTCAATGTAAACATTAACGATCCTAAGTACTCGGTTGTACTAACGCAAATTCAGAATGCACAACCAACGATTAGCAACGGTCAATAAGATCTATCTGAACCAGTGAGGATTCAGGTAGATCTTATTAAGAATCCTTATTGATCCCTTGATTTTGTCGGCCAAACTTTACTCCATTATTTTTTGCAACAGCTCACCATCTGTTTGTCGCTGTTTGGTTTTTTCATTCTTGTTCGCCGTTAGAGAGTGACACGGCAACCAAGTATTTAGGAAAGTACTTTAAAGTTACTATCTTTGGCTAAGGGTTGATCGTAAAAGATGGACTTACAAGTAACGAATATGGATGGATACCGATAATCCATGTTCAAAATAAAAACGGATGCATAAGAAGGGGTAAAGACAACGTTAAAATGTTGTCTTTACCCCCTTCAAAGAACTCCTATCCACGAAATTCAAATAAATCAATATTATTACCGGTGATGACCATGACTGTGTTCACCACCATGCTCTCCGTGACCATGACCGTGTTCACCACCGTGCTCTCCGTGACCATGACCGTGTTCACCACCGTGTTCTCCGTGACCATGACCGTGTTCACCACCGTGTTCTCCGTGACCATGACCATGTTCACCACCGTGCTCTCCATGACCATGACCGTGTCCACCACCATGCTCTCCATGACCATGGCCAAACAAATCTCGTAATAAACCTGACATTTACGATCACCTCAATTTTTCTAATGTTTAGCACCTTAACTATACACGTCAATTTTGAAGAAAGTATGAAGAAAACCTCATGTCCAAGATATTCCTTGATCGAAATGGTTTCCTCAAACATACAACTGAGTGACATTTCTAGAAGGAGATTCTTCGTTACAAAGCTGGCACCGCACGGGATTTTCAACCGATTCTCTGTAGTGGCGAGTCCAAACGAACCGTCAGGGTATCCGGAATAATATCTTTGTAACAAGTCCGACAATCCATCCGGGATTAATTTAAACAGATTCTGAAAAATCTTGTGTTGCCTGTATTATGCAAATATCAAATACAGCTAAATGTAAAATAATTGTTTTACACACTTCATAATTTCTTCATAAGTTCCTCATTCTTTCATCACAATTTTTATTTATACTCAAGCATACCACCCAGGCAACATGGTTTGATTGCCATATAGCGTAATCAAATGAGTATTCGAATATGAAGAATTTGAATAAACGAGTATTTTCAAACTTCTGAATTTTTGGTTGAGAATTTGTATGCAGTATCTGATCATCTCCAGGCAGAATTCCAATGGAATAAGGAAACATACGTAACGTAAGTTCCTTTTGGATTATTATGTCGTGAACGTATTCGGAAAGGAAATATGCTGATGTTCGACCACATTCGCTCGATGTTGACTGGTGAACGAATTTGTTCAAAGGAGCATCTGGACAGTTATAAACGAATTGGTGAGCAAGTATATGAAGTGGAAGTAGAGATGTCCGATTGCCAAAAGCCGCGAGTGCGGGCATTATTGGCTGCGGCCAAAAGTCTGAACATCATATCGGAAGCACTATTAAAAGAAGTATTTGATAATAAACCGGTATCAAGCGTTACACACGAGCAAGCCGAAAAATTTTACGGTTTGATTCCGGATTTGTTGATTGGGATACGTCAAGAAAACGTCATGGACCATAGTTCCAAAGTCAAACTTCCGATTTCTTTATCTGATCAAATTGTGTCGGATCGAAGATGCCCCACGCGCCATTTGGCTGGAATGAGGCGGGCGGCTGATGAAATGGAACGCCTGCTGCAATCATCGATGGAGCGGTTCCGGGCTTCGGATGACAATAAACCTATGCTATTGCGATTTGAAGAAGCACGAATAAAACGGCAAATTGCGGATGCAATGGTTGGCTCGATCATGCAAGGGCAAAAAGTATCGGAGGAAAGCCATGAAAAAGCGGAAGAAGGATACTGGGATGCGCTTGAAACATATTTTAAAATCGCCCAGCAACTGGAAGATCCGAGTATTGCATGGGAAACCGTAAAAAAGCCCCGACATCAGCAAAACAACGATATTTGGCGGATAACATCGAGACGTGCCATGCAAGATATTCGTCAATCGGGGGAGTGGGAAGAGGCTGAAAAAGACATTGCCGAGTTTTGGGAAAAACATTCGATTACGGCAATGGAACGTGAATATGAAACGATTGTTTCGGAGTTGGAAAACGGAAGGGACATACGGGCAGAAGGCTACTGGAATTGTTGTCCATTTCAACCTGTGTATCGGGTGTTGCGCGGGCCGCTGGAGATCCTGGGATACACGGTTCCTGCCGGTCACATGTTTGTGTGGGATTACGGAGAAAACGGGCAAGCAGGGCGTTTGATTACACAAGCTTCTTTCCAACATGCGGAAAGACAGTATTGTGAAGATTGAATCATTGGGGGGAATCCATATGTCGATATTTGGAAGAATAAAAGACATCGTTCGTGCGAATATCAATGAAATCATCAGCAAAGCCGAGGACCCGGAGAAAGCTCTCAATTTGTACATTGAAGATGCAATCGAACAATTGCGCCAGTTCAAAGTGGAAGTGAGCCGCTTTGAAGCAGAACGAATTCGGATTGCAAAAGAGATCCGAACATGTGAGTCGATGATTTCCGATTGGCACGAAAAAGCAAAACTTGCCATACGGGAAGAAAAAGAAGACTTGGCTCGCAAAGCGCTTGAAAAAGAGCAGCATGAGCAAGACCGTCTGGAAAAACTGCAACCGCAGTTGGAACAGGCAGAAAAGACATCTGCCCAACTTAAGGAACAACTGCAGAGCCTTGAGGAAAAACTCGAAGAAGCAAGAGAAAAAAGAGACGATTTGATCAGTAGAAATCGCCTTGCCGAAACGCAAAAATCTCTTGCAAACGCGGTATCCGGATTGTCCGGCGACGATCCGCTCAGCAAATTCGATCGAATGGAAGAGAAAGTAAAAGCGAAAGAGGCGGAAGCAGAAGCCGCGAATGTAACACTGCAATCGTCCTTGCGTTATGAATTTGACGAATTGGAAAAACAAGAAAAAAAATCGAAAGTCGATGATGCATTAACCAAGTTGCGTGCGGAATTGCATAGCGAATCGAGAGAATAGGGTTGTCTCAAAAGGGTTGCCCCCCATCATTTCACATTGAAAACCCGTATTCACTAGAACAGTGGTACGGGTTAACTGTTTGTAAAAGGTTTTAGTACTATTTCTTTCATGAAAATTAAACGAATAAAAGATCGATCAAGAGGTGTTTGATGAATACAAATCGGATACTTGCAGTCGATGATGAGTGGAACATGCGCAATCTAATCCGGATTTACCTTACAAAAAACGGGTTCCATATAACGGAAGCTAAAAATGGCCATGAGGCAATCGATTTGTTGGAAACACACAGTTTTGATTTGATGATTTTGGATGTCATGATGCCCGATATGAACGGTTGGGAAATATGTGCGAAAGTTCGTGAAACCAGCCAAATTCCAATTTTGATGGTAACAGCCAGGACAGAGACCAAAGATAAAGTATATGGATTGATGACGGGCGCGGATGATTATGTGGTGAAACCGTTTGACGCGGAAGAGTTGATGGCACGAGTCTTTGCTTTATTAAGGAGATCCAATGCATTGGAAATTGCAAACTTGCAGCAAATACCGCAAATGATTGCACATCAGGAATTAGTCATGGATCCAGAACGTAGGCAAGTGACTGTAAACGATCATCCAATTGAACTTACCATCAAAGAATTTGATGTATTGGTATTATTGGCAGAACACCCGCAACGAGTTTTCAGTCGAGAAGCGATATTGGAACGGATTTGGGGGGCGGATTATTCTGGAGGTGAACGTACTGTGGATACGCATGTGAAAAATGTTCGGCTAAAGCTTCGGGATGGGGGATTATCCTATTCTCCGATCCAGACAGTCTGGGGAATCGGTTATAAATTTCAAAAGCCCGCAGACGCAAAATGATCGCAAACCGGATTGTATATAAATTAAGCGGTAGTATCTTATTGTTTTTTCTTGGTGTTTTGCTGCCTTTTGGGTTTGTTATCAATCAGATTTTTACCAATTTTTATTATCAAAATGTGCAGCAAGAAATCGATCAAACGTCATCCAAATTGGCTCAATCGATTGCCCATTATCATGATTCGATGATGATTGACATGATGCAAATGATGGCTGAGTTTTCAGGAGCGAAATTATATATTGCGGACGCGCAAGGGAAAATTATTGTGAACACAAGTCTTCCATCCATAACCAAGCAAGGATTGATTCCGGATCAGGAACTGAAACTTCTGTCAGTTGGAACATCGATCCAAAAACACTATCAAGATCCGATATCGAAAATAAGCTATCTGATTGTCGGCAAGCCCATTATCGATCAGGGTAGGTTTTACGGTGGTGTATTTGTGGTTTCATCGATCGAATTGATTCATCAATCGATTCTGAAAATACGGCAATTGTTGATTCTTTCCGGTTTCGGTGCGTTTTTTCTGGCGGTCGGATTTACATTTGTCCTCACAAAAAAGTTATCGAATCCATTGATACGGATGGAGCAAGCCACTCGAAAAATTGCGAAAGGAAATTTCTCTATACGACTGGATGTCATGTCGAAGGATGAGATCGGTTCATTAGCTGCCGCGATTAACGACTTGGCGGTCGAATTGCAACGATATCGGGATACTCGCAGCGAGTTTTTTGCAAATATTTCTCATGAACTTCGAACACCCATCACCTATTTGGAAGGTTACGCGAAAGTAATAAAGGAAGGTTTGTATGCTTCAGAAGAAGAGAAAGATCAATATCTGGGTATCATTCAAAAAGAATCGCAACGAATGGGCCGATTGATTTATGATTTATTTGAGCTGTCCAAGATGGAAGCAGGGAAATTTGATTTAGATCTGGAATGGGTAGACCTGGTGGAAATCATGGAGAATCTGGTTCGGAACACTTCGTTACAGGCAAAGGAAAAAGGATTGGATATACAGTTGAACATTCGGGATGAACTGCCGCTGATTTTGGGGGACGGATTGCGGATGGAACAAATTTTTATGAATTTGCTGACGAATGCGATTCGTTATACGAACAAAGGCAAGATCGTTATCGATTTGCAGCGAGTGGCTGACAGGCACGTCCTGGTTTCGATGGAAGATACGGGCATTGGCATTCCGCAAGAGGAATTGAAACATATTTTTGAACGGTTTTACAGAGTTGAAAAATCGCGATCCCGACAGTATGGCGGCACGGGATTGGGACTTGCCATTGTAAAACAATTGGTGGAACTTCATGGCGGACAGATTCAAGTACATAGCCAATCAGGAACAGGTACTCGATTTGAGGTTCGTTTTCCAATGGATCCTGTCAAGGAAGAAGGAAGAAAATAATGAAATTTACCGAATGGTTGATCGCTCTGTCGTTGATTGTCATCGGTTTATTGTGTCTTACGATGTCAGCAACCGCGACAGTAGGTTTGAGTTCCATTCAACCGTTTGTAAGCATGTTATTGCAAATTTGTCTTTGGACGGGTATCCCTCTAGTGATCGCAATGGTCGTATATATCATTATCAAAACGAAAAATCAAAAACAATAGAAATATTGTGAAAATAGCCTTTGGGATGACTTCAATGAAAATTGGTTACCGAATTTATGTGGTTGTTTTATTGATAAAGATTCACAGTTGTATTTGATAAAGAAAGGAATGAATACTGTATGTTCCCAATGATGGCTTGGGGGATGTTTGTGCAATCAATTGTTTGGATTGTGATCATTGGTTTTGCAATTTTTGGTGTTCTTTCACTGTTTTTGCGTTCTTCGGAACGGAAAGAGGATACAGCAATCCTGATTTTAAAGGAGCGATATGCAAGAGGAGAGATTAGTGAAGAGGAGTTTAAAGAGAGACGCGATTTTTTAACAACACAAAATTGATTTTTTGATAAAAGCTCGATATGCAACAAAAATTTTTAACTTCATCGATTCTTCACACATTCATCAAAGATTAAACAAAACTGTTGGCTATACTAATTTCAGTTACACAATCGATACATGGATGGAGGTTGTACAATGAATAAAAAGAAACTATTAGGAATATCGTTTGCTTTAGCTACTACATTAGTTGCTGGGCAAATGGCCTATGCGGCTACTTCAAACAGCAATCCCACAAGTGACAACAGTACAGGAACTAGTGCCACGATGAGTAGCAATGATATGTCTGGAATGATGAACAACGGAAATTCCAATGGTATGATGGGGAATGCCAATATGAGCAAAATGATGAATGCGATGAATTCCCCGGAAGGGCAAAATATGATTAACAGTTGCAGTAAATTTATGAATTCATATGGGAAATCTACTAAGTAAAAGGAAGATCCTGAAATTAAAAGCTAACGGAAGGTATGAATCATGGGTTTCTGTGGACCTTCTTCTGGTAGAAAAAATTCGCAGAATGACAAGGATATAGAGAAAAATGTAAGCTCGTTGGATTTTTTAAAGTTACGACTGGCACGAGGGGAAATTACATTTGAGGAATATGAAAAGATTAAATCGGAATTAATCATCCAATAAAGAAACCAAGTGTAATTTCGGATTTGTTAACATACTTCGTGATAGCCGCATTCAAAATCATTCGAAGTAAACATGACTGCTAAAACAAACTTTGCTCATTAGCTGAACTGACGGTGAATTTGAATAGGAAATTCAAAACTTTTAAAAATGGATTTGCATTGTAACTAAAAGTTGGTATTCAGTTTTCTGGATGCCAACTTTTATTATAAAAATGGAAAATTTCATAAGTTCTTCATAAGTTCCTCAATCTTTCAACACATTTTTTATGTACACTCGAAACAATCAAGATTAATGAGTGCTAAAAATGAAATCTGATTATTGAATGAATGTTGGAAACGAATTACTGAGTGCTCTTAATGGTAATCTCTTTGCTCAAGCGTTACAAGAATTATTCATAGAGTTCATAGAGAGATAGCAAGTTCGTATGCTAATTGAATTCAAAATGGAGATGATAAAACTATGGATATTCTTCAATGGAGTGCAATTATAAGTTTACTTATTTTAAATATGGTTATCATTAAAAGGGTCTTTCTATCCACGAAGGGATAATTACCAAGCAGATCTTGAAAAAAGAGAACAGTCGAGTGAACATTGGATAACAGAAATTCAAAAAATTTTCCGTGTAATGAAAGAGGTGGCGCATGAATTTACAAAGTCAAGGAGTTAAAGGGGAATCCCAACATTCAGAACGGCTAAAATGGATTGTTGCTATCGTGATATCAGTGTTAGTTGGGTCGGCAACGACATTTATCACACTTCCGATTCTGATCAAGGAGAATTGGATTCACTTGCCACACCCCGTCATCAAATCCAATGACTTGATCCCTACAACTCTGCTCAGCAACCAAACCGTTAAGGAGAGTGGAGGTATAGTTGACGCGGTCAATAAAGTGAAAAAAGCTGTCGTTGGGGTCGTGAATTATGAAAAAGCATCTGATTTCTTGAATCAAGATTCAAAAACACAGGAGAAAGGTGAGGGTTCCGGAATTATTTTCGATAAGCAAGGATTTATTATTACCAATGATCACGTAGTACAAGGTGCTGCTAACATAGAAGTACTTTTACCCGATGGAAAAAAAACTAAGGCCAAAGTAATAGGAACCGATGCATACAGTGATCTTGCAGTTTTGCAAATTCCTTCATCCTATGTAACAGGTGTCGCAACATTTGGCAACTCAGATGTATTACAAGTAGGGGAGCCAGTGATAGCAATTGGAAATCCTCTTGGACGTAATTTCAGCCAAACGGTGACCGTTGGGGTCATAAGTGCTACGAAGAGAACGTTATCAATTCCGGACAGAAATTCTGGACAAACATTACGTACACAAGCAGTTTTGCAGACAGATGCTGCGATCAATCCCGGTAACAGCGGAGGGGCACTGAGTAACATCGTTGGGCAAGTGATCGGCATCAATCGTGCAAAAATTGCAACTACAGGCGTTGAAGGAATGTAAGCGCTCAATAAACCGGTGCATGGTCAGCATACTTTAATCATGAGAAAATACCTCCATAAGAGCAAGAAATGGAGGTATAAAGAAATGGACATTAGCGAAAAACAGGCGATAGTGGCTGAATGCAGAGCTAGCGGGATGACCGCAAAAGCATGGTGCGAAGCAAAGGGCATTGAATATCGCCAATATGTTGTATGGGCAACGAAAGTAAATCGAGAAGAGCATCATGCACCGCAACAATGGGCTAATGTAACAATGAAAAAAGATGAGCACATCCCGGACGAAATCCGGCTGACCTGTGGGAAATGGACGATTTGCGTGGTATCTGGGTTCAATCCCATACTGCTTGCTGACTTACTTCGGGTCGTGGATGAAGTATGCTGAAAGACATCACAAACTATGACGGGATCTACTTGGCCTGCGGAGCTACAGATCTAAGGCTCTCAGTAGACGGCTTGTCCATTATCGTGAAACAGAAATTCGAAATGGATCCATTCGGAAACTACCTTTTCCTGTTCTGTAACAAAAGCCGAAATCGGCTGAAAGGCCTGAGTTGGGATCGCAACGGCTTTGTCCTCTATTATAAGAGACTTGACGGCGCGGGTGCTCGATTCCAGTGGCCCAAAGAGCCGGCTGATGTAAGAACTATAACGATCCGGCAGCTTCGCCTGCTCATGGAAGGCATGTCCATTGACCCTCCCAAAGGTTTCGGAGAAGTCAAAGCCAGGGACTTCTGCTAAGAAAAATACCCCCTCGACATTGCCGACAATCATTTGTTTTCGGAAACTGACTATCAATGTTCAAATGCATCCATCCCTTGATATTACTCGATTTCCGGGCATTTTTATGGTAAAATTGAGCTATGAAAACGATCGATTTGGAGAGTCTTTCTCCCGAGATAACTGAATATATTTTAAAACTCGAAACCCAATTACAAGAACAGACGAAAACGGTCGAAGACCAAAGGATCCGTATCGACCAACTGATGAATATGCTGTCCAACTTTCAAAAAACTCTGTATGGTCAATCCAGCGAAAAAAGTAAGTATGTGTTAGGTGAGGATAGTCAGCAGCTTTCTCTGTTCAACGAAGCGGAGGCCGAGTCCAATCGTCATACTCCCGAGCCCGATAACGTCTCTGTTTCCGGGCATACTCGAAAAGCCAAGCGGACAAAGGAAGAAATCGCTGCAAATCTTCCCGTGGTGGAGATCCTTTGTGAGTTGGAAGAAGAAAAACGGGTCTGTGAGGAATGCAGCGGAAACATGCGGGTGCTTGGCAAAGAAACGGTCCGGGAAGAGTTAGAGATCATCCCGGCCCAGGTAAGGCGGCTTCGCTATGTCCGACAAAGCTATGTCTGCGAAAGCTGCGAGAAAGAAACGGGCGAAGCGACCATCGTAAAGGCACCCACCCCCGCCCCTGTCATAAAACGGAGTCTTGCTTCAGCATCTACGGTGGCTCATGTCATGTATCAGAAATATGTGAATGGCATGCCGCTATACCGACAGGAAAAAGACTGGGCCAATCAGGGGATCATCCTTTCCCGAGCCACTTTAGCCAACTGGGTCATTCGAGCTGCAACGGACTGGCTGGTGCCTTTATGGGAGACCATGAAGTCTTATCTCCTGAATCAGGGGGTGATTCACGCAGATGAAACTGTGATCCAGGTACTCAAAGAGGAAGGGAAGAAACCATCCTCTGATTCGAGAATGTGGGTCTACTGCTCGGGGAATACCGGAGATGCGACAGTGGTGCTGTTTGAATACCAACCTACACGATCCGGCGAGCATGCGAGACGGTTTCTGGAAGGCTTTCATGGGTTTTTACAAACCGATGGCTACAGTGGATATGACAAGGTTCCAGAGGTAACCCGATGTGGGTGCTGGAGCCACTTGCGCAGGAAATATCAGGAGGCCATGCCCAAGGGTGGAACAGTGGAAGGCTCCGCTGCCGCGGTAGGATTTGAATACTGCAACCGATTGTTTGCCATCGAGAGGGATTTGGCACAGCTCTCTCCGGAAAAACGGAAACAACAGCGTCAGGAACGCTCCAAACCCGTTCTTGAGGCGTATTGGTCATGGCTCGAAACCGTAAACCCTCTTAAAGGTTCCAAACTGGCAGAGGCTATTACCTATTCTATTAACCAAAAAACGTCGCTGAATACGTTTCTGGAAGATGGGCGCATTGAATTGTCCAATAATCGAGCCGAGAATGCCATCCGGCCCTTTGTCATCGGAAGAAAGGGATGGTTATTTGCTGATACGAAAAAAGGAGCACAAGCAAGTGCAGTTGTCTATAGCATTGTAGAAACGGCAAAAGCGAATCAACTCAATGTTTATATGTATCTCGTACATATCTTCAGTAAAATGCCAGGGTTAGACTTCAAGAGCAATCCATCGCTTCTAGAAGATTTGATGCCTTGGTCGCAAAATCTGCCAAACTACTGCCGCAACTAACACATTCCATATAATAAGCGAATCACCGGTACAACTACTGTATCGGTTTTTATTTTTCAATGCGCCTTTTTATTGAGCGCTTACGAAGGAATGGGATTCGCTATACCAATCAATGAAGCAGTACCAGTTATTCAGGATCTCTTGAAATATAGACATGTAAACTACTCAGCCTTAGGTGTTGGGAGTCGTTAAGCTAGTTAAGTAGTCAAGCCTTTTTTTGGTACACCCAGAATGGACGTTGGTCTATTGTTGTAAGTACCCAAACTTCAGATTTTAACTTCTACAATTCAAACGGTTTATGCTCACCCATTCGGTTGCTTCTCTAAGCGAAACAATTGAATTGCCAAAACGGATGCCAGAATTGCAAAGAATCCAAATATAAGTAACGCCATGCGAAATCCTAAGAGAAGTGCACCACTGAAAACCAAGCTGCCAACACCAAATCCTAAAAATAAACAGAAAACATTCAACCCCATAGCAAGACCACGCTTGGAAGTCAAATCTGTCACGATACCCGCCAGCAGCGGCTGGGTCATATCATAGCCGAGGGAAAGGGTCGTGACAAGTAATGCGGCTACAATCACCGGAAGATGCAGGGAAAGAACAGCGGTTGAAAGTCCTGCGATCACGAAGCCGATTGGAATGAAATGACTTCTTCCCATACGATCGGCCAAGCGGCCAATGACTGGTCCGAAAAGAAAACCGGGAATTCCATAACCGAGTAGTGCAAGTCCGACGCCCACATCACCTAAACCATACCGCTTAGCAAAATAGTACCCGAGCCATGTAAAGACCCCCGAATGAAATATGCCGTTAAACAAAACGTACGTATAAGTTCGAGCACCACGTTTGGATTTCAGTAACATAAGCAGCCCCATTCCTACCTGACGAAGGGTGGATGGAACGTTGACCGTCACACGTTGATCCAACATTGTTTGGAACGGTATCAATGTGATGAAAACCAGGATCGACAATACAGCGACACCGAGAAAGAGCCCTTGCCATGTAAGGAAAGGTTCAAGAACGGCTCCCAGTGTTGAACCAAACGCCATCCCGCCAGCCATTGCTCCGAACAGCCACCCGAGCGCACGCCCACGTTCTTTGTAGTCAAAGTGGTCGCCGACAAGAGCCAACGCAATCGGCACTACACCACTGGCAACAAGTCCCGTAATCAGACGCAGCCAGAATAAAGCAGCTGCAGAATCGGCGAGTGCCGTGAACCCGGTAAATAAAATGAATCCGGCAAACGATGCGAGAATAATAGTACGTCGCCCCAAACGATCGGAAAGTGGACCGTAAACGAGTGTTGTCGCTCCATATGGGAGTAAGTAAGCTGGAACGATCAACCCGATGGTTCCAACCGAAACATTGAAAAAACTCGCAAGATGTGGGATGAGTGGAGCGACCATGAAAGCCTGAAAGAAGATCAGGAAGGTCGCTGCCGAGAGAACCCAAAGAAGGCGGATTCTTGGATCACTTTGCGAACGAACATTAGGCACCACATATTCCTCCTTATCATTCAGGCCGATAATCGGGTATCACATCCTGAACGTGGTATCCGGCTTTTTCAATTGCTGATTTCATATCATCAATGGTTGCTTTTTGTGGGTCAAAGATAACCCAGGCATGATCCTTTGGCGGAATCTCGACCTGAAAGCGATAGACGCCGGATATTTTCTTTAGCGCACCCTCGACCGAGGGCTTACACGCATGCATTCAATGCATGCCGATTCCTTTGAGAAGAACACTTTCCATCCCTTCCGGAACTGTCATTTCGTGCATTGCTTTCTGGCTTTCTTTTTTGAACAATCGATCAAAAAATCCCATAAGAATCCCCTCACTTTGCGTATTTATAAATGACATCCATCAGATCATCGTACACTTCATCCGATCCGTTTTTTATAGCATTCGTGGCACATGTTTGCAGGTACTTGCGCATGACCTCTTTTCCGACACTTCGCAGTGCTTCGTGGATACTGGAAATCTGCGTGAGTATAGCGACGCAGTTCGATGTATCTTCTTCAATCATCCGTTTGACGCCCCGTACTTGCCCTTCGATCACGGACAGTCTGCGAGCGCATTTTTCGATCCGTTCCTTGCGCTCGAAATCATCCATCATTGGCAGTTCTTGCATGTTCACAACTCCTATCGTTTTTTAGTGTGTCAAGAAAGATTGGCAGGGTTTTGTGGTTCTCCCAGAGCGAATCGGCTGAACAACGTGTGGCCAAGTACCACAACCAGCGAGAAAGCCATCGCCAACATGGCCCATAAAGGGTGAACGAAACCTGACAATGAGGCTACAACGCCAATTCCGTTCACTGACAATGCGAGTAATACATTACGAACCGTCATGGCGTAGCTGGTTCGTGCCAAGATATGTGCTTCCAACACAGCTTTGAGTCGCTGTCCCGGAAGTACAACGTCGGCAGCATCGATGGCAATATCTGTCCCAGTGCCAATGGCAATTCC
This sequence comes from Fodinisporobacter ferrooxydans, assembly GCF_022818495.1. GTDB lineage: Bacteria > Bacillota > Bacilli > Tumebacillales > MYW30-H2 > Fodinisporobacter > Fodinisporobacter ferrooxydans. The sequence continues at coordinate 1,935,072 of NZ_CP089291.1, forward strand.
CACATCGGCCTGCATCAGAGAGGGGGCGTCGTTGATCCCGTCGCCGATGAAAGCGACTCGGCGGCCTTCTCTTTGCAGTTGTCGAACGAACGAGAGCTTATCTTCCGGAAGCAACTGTGCATGAACATCCGTAATACCGAGTTCCTCTGCAACTGCACTGGCTGCTTGCTGGTGATCGCCAGTTGCTAGGATAGCTGAAATTTTTAATTTCTTCAACGAAGCAAGAACTGATTTTGCATCCGGTTTTATGCGATCCGAAACGGAGATCGCACCGGCAACCTTCCCGTTATATGCTACAAATACGATCGTGCGACCATGCCACTGCTGTTCTGCTATCCACTCCCGAGCCTCTTTCAAATCATTCAGCCCGCGCTCTGTCATCAGCCGCTCCGTGCCAATCAGCACTTCCTGATCTTCTATTCGGGCTTCGATGCCTCGACCCGGAAGAGCATGGAAGTGATTCATTGACTGAATGGGTAATCCCTGTTCCTTTGCCGCTGAAACAATCGCCTTTGCAACGGGATGTTCGGATGCCCAATCGGCAGAAGCCGCCAAGCTAAGTACAGTATCCTCATCGCCATTTAATGTCCATACGGATGCCAGTTGTGGTTTCCCTTCCGTTAACGTACCAGTCTTATCGAATACGATCGTGTCCACGAGCCGGAAGACTTGGAAGGCTTCCCCGGAGCGCATCAGGATTCCTCGTTCCGCCGCCTCACCACTTGCCCGAATGATCGCCAAGGGTGTTGCCATGCCAAGCGCACATGGATAACCCATGACAAGCACGCTGAGGACTGTAAAACCCGCTCGCACCCAGAGTGGGTGACCTTCGAATACCCAACTGGCGACAACCCATAAAAGCCCACCGATAAGTGCCAGTATCAATACGGTCGGAACATAGATATTCAAGATTCTGTCCACGAGCCGGAGGATTCCCGGTTTCATCACACGCGCTTCTGTAACTTGGTTTGCCACTCGCTGGAGAAATGAATCTTCGCCAATCCGGGTAACCTCGATGATGAGGCTTCCGTTTCCATTCAAGGATCCTCCAATCACTTCGTCGCCAGGCTGAGTATCTACTGGCAAGGGCTCGCCTGTGACAAGCTGTTGATCCACCGATGACACACCTTGGACGATTTTCCCGTCGACAGGAATGCGTTCACCAGGTCGAACCCGAACGTGGTCAGCAAGCGCCAGGCTGTCCACCGGAACCATTTCTTCACAACCGGTTGGATCCAGTCGAGTTGCTGTTGCCGGTTGGAGCGACAAGAGTTTTTGAACGGATTGTGATGCACGCACATGAACCAGAACCGATGCAAAACCACCCACACCGTGGAAGGCGAGCACAAACGTCGTAGCCCCAAAGAAAGCTGACGACGGGAAGGCCGGCCAAATCAATCCGAGAGCACCACCGACGAGTCCGGCCGCTGCTGCCGCTGCCGCCAAAACGTCTTGGTTTACGATCCCACGGCGGACCGATTGAAAAGCATTACGGAAGACAAAAGATGCGGGCCCCAATGTAGAGATGATGGCGAAAGCCGCCTGCCCAACATCAAATATCATGGAATGTCCTAGCCAAAAGCGCAGAACCATCCATATCGTGGCAAGGGCAACCAGAATACCAACGTGAATGGCGGTACGCCGGGCATTGTTTAGTTCCTGCTTTTCCACCGCGAAAACATCCGCACGATTCGGCTCTCTCGATGTGTACCCGAGCTGATATAACGTTTGTGTCATCGTATCGATTCGTACTCGACCTGGATCGTAGTCAATGAGAACTTCCTGGTGTGCGAGACTGACTTGCGCATCCGAAACGCCGTCCAATCGGACAAGTGCACGCTGAACGGATTGAGTGCATAGTGAGCAGTGCATGCCTCCCACCTTGAGATGGAGTTTACTCATAAAGAATCACCGCCTTTCGGTTGATAAAAAGTGAATTATTCCAACACCCATACCCCCTGCATGTATGATTTATTCTACATAATTATACACATATACCCCCTATTAGTGTCAATGAAAAGAACATAACGAATGACAACTTATGCGAGGGATCGCAAATCCTTTCGCAATGATCCAAGTTGGATGCGAATCTTCATACATTCTTCATACGTTCCTCAATCTTTCCACACATTTTTCATGTATGCTAAACGAAAAAGTGGAGGAGGAATACACTTGAATTGGAGTTTGCTTTTGCTTTTGGCGTGCCCTTTAATGATGCTCTTTTGTATGAAGGGCATGTTTGGAGGGAAGAAGGATGGAGGATCTCATGGAGAGACAGAAACATCCGTTATTACCCAAACGAAATTCAACAGGATGCAAATCCAGATGGCGGATTTAATCGAACAAAATCACAATCTCATGAAGGAAATTCAAGCATTGAAAGAGTCTTCCTTACAGGAATCATCGTTCTCAAATGTTGTAGATTTAAAGGAAAGAGTGACGAATAGCGATAGAAAAGAAATCTCCTAAATCAACAGCAGATAACCAGCAATTGGTGAGATAGAATCATAGTCTGATAAACATAACTATTAAACCGCGTATTAACATGAAGAATGGGAGAGATGAAAATGGTAAGATTGGCAAAAAATATTACGGAGACAATCGGAAACACGCCATTGGTTCGATTGAATAAGCTAAGCGATAAAACGGGTGCTGAAGTATATGGAAAGCTGGAAGCATGTAACCCTGGGGGAAGTGTAAAAGACAGAATCGGTCTTTCCATGATTGAGGCTGCCGAAAAAGAAGGGATCCTTACAAAAGACAGTATCATTGTTGAAGCAACGAGCGGCAATACGGGAATTGCCTTGGCCATGGTTGCCGCTGCAAGAGGGTATAAGTTGATCTTGGTGATGCCGGAAACGATGAGTCTTGAAAGACGCAGCTTGTTGCATGCGTACGGAGCAGAACTAGTATTGACACCAGGATCGGAAGGAATGAAGGGCGCCATAGCAAAAGCAAATGAATTGGTTTCACAACATCCGAATGCTTTTCTGGCGCGGCAATTTGAGAACCTGGCCAACCCGGAAATACACCGTAAAACAACAGCGGAAGAAATTTGGAATGATACGGATGGACAGATTGATCTTTTTATTAGTGGAATCGGAACAGGCGGAACGATGACAGGTGTTGCGGAAGTGATCAAGGAACGGAAGCAAGGGTTTCAAGCTATCGCCGTTGAGCCGGATGACTCTCCTGTCTTATCCGGTGGTACACCAGGTCCCCATAAAATTCAAGGTCTTGGGGCCGGTTTTGTACCTGCAATCTTAAACACCGCGTGTTACGATGAAGTGATTCGTGTGAAAAATCAGGAAGCATTTGAAATGGGACGGAATTTGGCTCGGGAAGAAGGAATTTTAGCAGGGATTTCTTCTGGAGCCGCTTATCAGGCGGCGCATATTGTGGCGCATCGCTCTGAAAATAAAGGGAAACTGATCGTAGTCATATTACCTGATACTGGTGAACGCTACCTGTCTACGCAATTGTTTCAAGAACAATAGGTGCCAAATAAAAAGCACGTGGATGCAAAAGATCGTAAACCGTAATGGTGCGATCTTTTGCAATAAGATGGGATTGATTTGCATTTGTATTTCGGAAGTTATGGATGTCTTGCTGTGTTGTTGTATTGATACGGTGATCAAGCTAACGAACGGCTGTAACGATCATATACATGCCATTGCTTAATTTTACGACATCGCCCATAACGGCTAAAGCTATTTCCCGCATGATCACCTGTTGCTCTTCTTCATTTTTGGCGCGTATCAAGACAGAATTGCCAGGATTCACGATATTGATATCATGCGCTTCGGTAGCAATGATCGCATAAATGTTAATGCCGGACATGTTCTTCTTCCCACTTTCTTAAAAAAAGATGCGTTTTTTTGATGCTTTCCAGAACCGGGGTATGCCGAACCACTTGGATCATCGTTTCGATATCATGTAGAATCGGGACAACAAAAAAGACAATGCGTCCATCTTCATAATTTTTTCGCGTATAATGGTAGCGTTTCACACCTAGACTTCGCGTGATTTCAAACAGGATGGCTTGTCTTTGGCCAAAGTTATCAAGAGCGATCCGGTAGTGTTGGGATTTGGGATATACGACAACTGCCATTCCTTCATTCAGGATCATTTCCTGGCCACGTTCGATGCCAATCCGATTGGATACAAATATAGTATCGACGTATAATTCATCGTTTTGAATCAAAATCTCCCCTTGCCGTACTTCCGCGATGTCTCCGATCCGTTTTCCTCTTGAAAATCTGGTCAATCCAAAGAAAACGGCAAGACCAGCAATGATGCTGACAAGGATGCGCAACAGAATGCTTTTGTGCTCCAAGACTTCCATACATATACCGATTGCGATCGCAACCAGCAGGGAAATGTAATTTCTTGCTTCAAACGTTTTGGCAATGCCGTCTATGTACGCATTTCCCCGTTTCGTATATTCCGTTTCTTCTAAAAGTTGCAGACTGTTCAATTCCAATTTTCTTACGTTTTGAAATTGCGTCAATGCAAGAGTCAGAAATGTAACGGCTGTAAAATTGTTCGCCATGAGAGCAGGAATGGCCACTGCGCCTAATGTGGAGGCTACGAACCCAAACACTGCCTGATTCAAATATCCGTTTGGAAACGAGGGGTATTGCCGGTAATCTTCCCGAAGTGTAGCGATTCGGGCAAGTGTACCGCCAATGATCGCGATGACAATCAGATAGAGGTGTGGAGTTGTCAATACAAGTGCTTTCACGAACGTTCTCTCCATTTTTATATTTCAAACGTGTGGATAAAGTAAAACATAGGTAGTATAACCAGTTTCATTCGGGCAAATGCAAAATCCCCCAACACAGTTGTTTTGGGGGATTTTCGAATCGCATATCGATGTTCTGTCTAACTTTTTAATTTATAGCCACAATTCGGGCAAAATGCGGCATTTGCCGGCACTTTTTCCCGGCATTGGGGACACGTGGACGGAGTTGTTTCCAGCTTGGTGCCGCATTGAAAACAAAATCGATTCGACATTGCATTTTCTGTTGAACAATTTGGACAAACAATACCAGGATTACGTAGTGGAGCTTGATTGGGAGGTGGAGTAGGGACATATCTGGGATCCCGCTCATAATACTCACGATCATAATGATGATCATGATGACCTCCATGATGACCACCGTGATGCCCTCCTCCGTGGTGTCCTCCATGATGCCCTCCGCCAAATAACTCTCTAAAAAAATCTGACATGTAAAATTCCTCGCTTTCACATTAAATTTATAGAAAAGGTTCAAACATGTTGCAGTTTTTTATAAACAGCCCAATTCGCTGATTTCTTATTCATGGTGATGTTCCGGTTCCTGATCGCAACAAAGGATGGCATCTTTATGCGGGTGACCGTCATCTTCTGTTTGAATGGTTGCATGGCTAATGCCCAAATGGATAAGATTATGTTCAATTTCCCGGATAATCGATTGACTCTGGCGAATGGACATACTTCCATCAAGCACTACATGACAAGATAAAGCGTTCTTTCCGCTGGTTATGCTCCATGCATGCAGGTCGTGTACATCATATACGCCCTTGATCGATCGGATTGCTTGCACGATATCCGGAATGGAAATCCCGCTTGGTGTTCCTTCCATGAGAATACCAATGGTTTGTTTCAAAATCTTCCATGCGCCAAACGCAATGAGTACGGCGATCAAGAAACTGAGGATGGGATCGACTGCATACCAGCCTGTCGTTGCAATAATGATGCCGCCAATAATAACGCCCGCGGATGCGGCCGCATCACCCAGCATGTGCAAGACTGCGCTTTTGACATTAATGTTTTCCTCTTTGCTGAGCCCCAATCCAAGATATAGATTCATAACGAGCCCGACTCCGGCGCTGATAAACATCCAAGTGCTGCTCACAGGTTCCGGAGATTGCAACCGTTTGTATGCTTCCCATCCGATGACCAAGGCAATGACAATTAACGACAAAGCATTAATAAAAGCAGCCAAAATCCCCGACCGGTGATATCCGTATGTCATTGCTTCGTTTGGAGGCTTCATCGCTTGCTTCATGGCATACCATGACAAGCCGATCGCCGCAATATCTGTCAAAACGTGTCCGGCATCGGAAAGCAGCGCCAAGCTGTGGGAAATATAACTTCCGATCAATTCAACAACAAGGATCACAAGGGTTAGAAAAAAAGCAATTTTCATTTTGCCAATCGGGGCATGAGAATGGAAAACCCCACTGTGGTCATGATCATGTCCATGATCGTTTGTATGTGAGTGTGTTGTAGCCATCGAATCTCTCCTTTTCAAAGGATCAAAGATCTTTTTACAATTCAACATGTAAGACCGGGATCGCAGCAAGCGCAAGCCGTTTAACGTGACGAGCAGTGTTGCTCCCATATCTGTTAGAATTGCAAACCAAAGTGTCAGCCAGCCTGGGAATACCAGCAATACGGCAATGGTCTTCAGTGCCAAAGCCAAGAAAATATTTTGTTTGATAATGCCAAGTGTCCGTCTGCCTAATGCAACGGCATAAGGTATCCTGGATACATCGTCCGACATCAATGCGACGTCTGCAGTTTCCAGCGCAACGTCCGTTCCCGCTTTCCCCATGGAGATCCCGACAGTGGCGGCTGCGAGTGCCGGAGCGTCATTGATCCCATCGCCGACCATTGCCACCTTTTTTTGTGTTTGCAGCAACTTCTTCAGTTTTTCCAGCTTCTGTTCCGGAAGCATTTCTCCGTAATACTCCCGAATGCCTACACGTTCCGCAATGGCACGGGCCGTTTGCTGTGTGTCGCCGGATAACATGACGATCTGTTGAATGCCTAAATGATGCAGCGCTTGAATTGCAGCGGCGCTTTGTTCACGTACCTGGTCCGAGACAGCGATCCAGCCAAGAATCTCGTATTCATCCCCCAGCAGTATCAAGGTTTGGCCTTGTGCCTGGATCCGGTTGATTTCCTCCTGAACGGTCGACCAATCGATATGCAGGTCATGGAACAAACGGACATTGCCGATATAATAGGTTTTGCCGTCGATCCTGCCAGATGCGCCTTTGCCGACAAGGATTTGCATGGTTTCCGCCATTTGCGGGGAACTGACACCCATGGCATCCGCTTTGGCGAGAATCGCGCCGGCAAGCGGGTGTTCCGAACCTCTTTCCAGCATTGCGGCAAGTGTAAGGATCTCCAGCTTCGAACGTGAGCTTGTGGTATCCCAATCCATGACAACAGGTTTGCCTTTTGTCAAAGTTCCGGTCTTGTCAAAGGCAATTCCTTTTAATTTCCCCAGTTCCTCCAGATATAAGCCGCCTTTGATCAGAACTCCGTTGCGTGCAGCCGAGCCGATTCCGGTAACGATCGCGACCGGTGTCGAGATGACGAGTGCACAAGGACAAGCGACGACGAGCAATGCCAAGGCTTCGTATATCCAATGTTTCCAATCCCCATGAAAGAAGAGGGGAGGAACAAAGGCAGTCATCAATGCCAAGCTCATGACAATCGGCGTGTAATGTTTGGCAAAACGGTCGACAAATGTTTGGGAAGGAGCCTTTTGGTTTTGTGCCTCTTCCACCAAATGGGTGATTTTTGCCAATGTAGTATCCTGTGCAAGAGCTGTGGCACGCATGCGAATGGTACCTGTTTGATTCAAGGTTCCCGCATAAACCGCATCGCCCGCCTGCTTTTCGACAGGCATCGATTCGCCTGTAATCGCCGCTTCGTTGATAGTGGTGGCACCTGCCATGATTTCGCCATCGATTGCCAGTTTCTCCCCGGGTTTGACGAGCAGTTCATCTCCGATCGCCAGTTGTTCAACAGGCAGCCGAACTTCACGCCCGCCGCGAATCACGATGGCTTCTTTTGGCGCAAGATCCATTAACGTCCGGATCGAGGAGCGGGCTTTCTCCATGGAATACGACTCCAGCATTTCACTCACGGAAAACAGGAAGGCTACGGTTGCTGCCTCTTTCCACTGGCCGATGAACAGTGCGCCAATGACAGCAACTGTCATTAATACGTTCATGTCAAAATCAAGGCGCATAACATTTCGCAAACCTTTTTTCGCGACCGAATATCCGCCAAGAAGGATGGAAAGAAGCAGAAAGAGCCGTCCCGATGCGAATGACCCAAATCCCCATCCCAACAGCAGACATACGAGAGACAAACCGGTTGTCCAAACCTTTTGTGAACGATACCAGGGAAGCTGTATCAAAGATTGGGCAGAACCCTCTTCAGCGAAGGAAACCTGTTCGACTTTTCTCGCTTCTTTTTCCAATTGATCTTTGGAAAGCGTACCGATGACCATTAATTTGGCTGTGGCAAAATGTAAAGATACTTCTGTCAGTTCAGGCAACGCCTGAAGATGCCGCTCAATTTTGGCGGCGCAACCTGCTCAGGTCATGCCTGTTATATGATAGACCGATTTTTTTTCCGCAGTCATGTTGACGTTCGCCTCCTACTCCTACTCCTCATCCCATTCGCAATGTCCACAATCATCCGTATTTTCCTGCAGATGGAGAGCTTCCTGAATCAAATGCCGGATGTGCGGGCTTTGCAAGCTGTAAAACACCATTTTTCCTTCCCGCCGATATTTGGCCAGTCCCATATTTTTTAGCAGACGCAGATGATGGGAAGCGGTAGCGTTCGACGAGTCGATAATCGTAGCCACATCACATACACAAAGTTCGTTTTCTTTGCTTAGTGCGTATACGATGCGCAACCGAGTTTCATCCGCCAAGGCCTTGAATAAGGGAACGATCCGATCTGTTCGATTCATTTCGGTTTGGCGGCGTTGGACTTTTTCCGGATCATACATGAAGATATCGCACGTATCGTTACAGTCTTGCTGTTTTGGAAGATCATGTTTATCGAAAGCCAATTCGAAATCCCCCTTGCTAACTATTCAATCAAAGCAACATTTGTATGTGTTTCTAGTATAAAAATATTCATCATTAAAATCAAATGTTCATTTGAATGTTTGAGTGATTTAATTTATGTTTTTATGAGAAAAGCAAAAGCGAAGAGAAATATGCTTAGAACAAGAAACCTTAAGATGGGTTTACCAGCTTTTATATCGGAATAATTTTGCTGTTATAACTGGTAATTGTTAGAATTTATTTTCCGAAATACGCATTTGGACATTCATTGCTTATAAAATCGATTTGTATTCTCATTTTTCCATTGTTTTTGATGTTTTCGATTTTAGGATGTGTTATCAGGATAAGTGGAAGTTAAATATTGGAAAGGCGATTATGGATTCCTTTTCTTGAGAAGCATGGATCAGAGGGTAGATCGGTTAGATGGCAAATATCTAATTGGTACGTATGACAATATGCTTTTTGCGAAAGACAGACTTGGTGTTTTTTCACAAGCAGTTTGACATGTGAAGCCACCTTTCGATCACTGGAACGACGTAAAGAAGACGAACTTGGAACCGCCGCTGATTTACCATCCGAACGAAGAACGGATACGAACCCACATTCTGCTTTGCTGGTTGGGGTTACTGTTGATTCATATCATTGAAAACTAAATTAGGTAACAAGTGGAACGAGGTAAGGTTTCTGATGCAAACGATGCATATGGTGGAATACCAATCAGGGGTAGCTTTTTAGTTGTTGTTTTTTTACTCAGGAACATACAACTTTAAGTACTTTCTAGGTATCGACTCCCTTCGTGGTAAGTCAGAACAAGCACAGCCAAAACGGAAACGGCATCCGGCAGAATCCCTTACGCCTGAGCAGTTGAAAAAAATCGGGTATGTGCGGGGGAGTTTGTACTTAAAGAAACCGCCGCATATGCCCGAAAAGGAGTTCAAAGTGTACCGAAAACGGACGCTGGATCTTATTTGGAAAGAGTGGAACATGCACCTTTCCAACAAAAAGGCTTCCTTTCGAAGATTGATGAAGGCGTTGGAAGAAACACAAAAATCCGACAAATAACTGGAGGTAGAAAAAATGCTAAATCGTGTGATCTTGATTGGTCGACTCACAGCAGACCCAGAATTGAAATACACGCCGAATGGGATTGCGGTTGCAAATTTTACATTAGCGGTTGACCGTGCACGTGCCAACCAAAACGGGGAACGTGAAGCCGATTTTATTCCCGTGGTCGTTTGGCAAAAAGCAGCGGAAGCGTCTGCTCAATACCTTAAAAAAGGAAAAATGGCAGCCGTAGACGGACATTTGCAAATTCGTTCCTACGAGAACAAAGAGGGACAACGGGTGCGTGTGGCAGAAGTTGTTGCAGAAAATGTCCGTTTCTTATCGCCTGCCGATCACAATGGTAGTGGCGGAAATGGTCAAGTAAGTCAAAATCGTCAGCCACAACCGTCCTATTCCGGCGGAACAAGCGGACATGGAGGTGGAGGATATTCCAGCCCCAATCCATTCAGTGACCCGTTTGGTGATGGACGGCCTGTTGATTTAGATTCCGACGATCTGCCATTTTAATTGACACATTCGCAATCTAACGTGCAAACGAACGAGGAGTGAAAAAATATGGCGATTTTACTTTTAGCGGGATATACTGAATTTGAGGTGATCCCAATGGATAAAATTGAAAAAATTTTTGAGGAACTCGATAAACTTAATAAAGATGAATTAAATGAATTTAACGAGAGATACATTGAATATATCGAAAACAAAGGTTGGTTAATTTTATCCGAACAAACTCTATTCGAGGATTGGGACAATGAACAAGATGACGCATATAACGACCTATGATATAGGGGATGTGTTGTTGGTTCCATTTCCCTTTAGTGATTTGTCGGAAGTCAAGCAAAGACCAGCTATGGTGATTAACAACAAAGAACATCAAAGAGATACAAATCATGTGATTTGTATGGTTATCTCTTCAAAAGAGCCAAAAGGAAAATGGGATATTCGCTTAGAAAAATGGAAGGAAGCCGGTTTGTTGTTTCCTTCTATCGTAAAAATTGGCAAGGTTTTTAGTCTGGATCACTCAGAAGTCAGAAAGTATCTAGTGTAAAATGGCTGAATTATCCAATGACTATGAATCTATGATATACTGTGAAGCAAAAGATTCATAGAATGGGACGGATATATTTTGCATAAACAAACCGCAATTAAAATCGTACTGAGCGAACGGCAACGAAAAGTGCTGGAGAAGATGGCCAAAGGAACCCACACACCGCTGCATTTCATCGAGCGAGCCAAGATCATTTTACTTTCGGCACAAGAGGTCAACAATTGCGAACTGGCTCGACGTCTCAGCCTCAGTGTCGATACCGTAAAGCGGTGGAGGAAGCGCTGGTCAACTTTTGCGGTGGAACTGGAACAAGTCGAAACCCATCGCCCTCATGTGCTGAAAGCGAAAATTGAAGCGGCCTTAACCGACGAACAACGATCGGGAAGACCGTCTGCGTTTACAGCCGAGGAAGTCGCCCATATCCTGACCTTAGCCTGCCAGACACCCGAAAGCTTGGAACTGCCGTTTAGTCATTGGACACCCGGATTGCTTGCCCGCGAAGCGGTAAAACGTGGCATCGTTTCCTCGATTTCGACGCGTCAGGTCGGGCGTTTTTTAAAACGAAGCGGACTTGAAACCCCATCAAGTGAAAGGATGGCTCAATCCGAAGATCGATGATCCCGAGTTGTACCATCAACAAGTGAAACAGGTGTGTGACGCTTATCATGAGGCATCGGAACTCGCTGAACAAGGAGTACACGTTTTATGCACGGATGAAAAAACGGGTATTCAGGCGTTAGAACGCGCACAGGCCACGAAACCGATGAAACCGGGGCAAGTGGAGCGCGTCGAGCAGGAATACATCCGGCATGGCACGACCAGTCTTACCGCTTCACGCGATGTCGTCACGGGCCAGTTGATCGCTCCGATGATTCAGGCGACACGTAATGAAGCCGACTTTGTGGAGCATATCCGCCAAGTGGTCCGCCATGATCCAACAGCACCTTACCTGCTCGTGATGGATCAATTGAACACGCATAAGTCCGAGTCTCTGGTTCGTTTCGTAGCTGCGGAGTGCGGCATACCGGAAGAAGCACTTGGTGAAAAGGGCAAGTCCGGCGTTCTGAAAACGATGGAATCCCGCGCCGCGTTTCTTACCGATCCTAGCCATCGTATTCGCGTGATCTACACGCCTAAACATTCTTCTTGGCTCAACCAAATTGAATGTTGGTTTAGCATACTCTCACGCCGTCTTCTGAATAAACGCGCCAGCTTTGTGTCAGTCGAAGATTTAGAGCAGCGTATTGCCGCATTTATTGATTACTATAACGAACATTTGGCCAAACCCTTTCGTTGGACTTATGCTGGTAAGCTTCTAAAAATGTAATTATTATAACGCGTTACTTACGCCATTACGCACTAGTTTGCCAGATTATCATCCTATTAAAATTATGTATTTCTCTGATCTACAGTACCAACACGGGGTGGATGGGGTGGAGATTGACGGCAGCAAAGTAAAAATATATGATCGGGAAAAGACAATCTGCGATATCGTTCGTTATAGGGAAAAGATTGGGATTGATATTATGAAGGAAGGATTGAGGAATTATCTGCAACGGCCAGGAAAAACATCACGAAGCTGGTGGAGTATGCAGAAAAATTGCGAATTAAAACAGTTCTTCTAAAATATCTCGAGGTGCTTTTGTAATGAGTAATATCAAGAATATTCCGGATTCCGTAACATAGCGATTAAGAAATATAGCCAAGCCGAGTGGTAAGGCATTTGATTTGGTTTTGCTCTCATATCTGCAAGAACGTCTCCTGTATCGATTATCCATTTCGGAATTTAGGGAAAAGTTTGTACTAAAAGGCGGTCTGTTTCTCTTCTCCTTAACACAATTTAAAGCAAGACCAACAAAAGATATCGATTTCTTGGCTAGACAGATTGCAAATGATACCGAATTTATAAAAGCTGCTTTTGAAAAGATATGCAATTTAACAGTTGAAGAGGACGGCGTAAAATATAATGCTGCGAGTATGACGGTGGAGCGTATTAAGGAAGATACTGACTACGAAGGTGTCCGCATAAAAATATCTGCCTTTTTAGGCCGAATGAAAAAGTATTGCAGCTGGATATCGGATTTGGGGATGTCATTGTTCCAAAGCCGCAGGATATTGATTATCCTGTACTGTTACATATGGCGTCACCCAATATTCAGGCATATTCAACTGAATCTGTCATAGCAGAGAAGTTTGAAGCAATGATCACACTTTCGGTTGTCAACAGCAGAAAGAAGGATTTCTACGATATTTATTCGTTACTAACGACAGAGAACTTTGATGACCGAGTCCTAATGGAAGCTGTTTTCGAAGCATTTCAACGCAGAGGAACTCATGTTGAAAGAGAACATCCTGTTTTCTCGGCGGCTTTTGCTACAGATCATGCAAGAGTGAAACAATGGATTGCCTTTTTACATCGAATTGGAGTTGCTGAAACTCTGGGTTTTCAAGAAGTGATGAGGAAGATCATAGAGTTCCTTTCACCTGTTTATCAAGCAGTGATTACGGAAGAGGAATTTTTTAGTTATTGGGATTGTCAATTGCAGGAATGGTTAATTAAACTCCGGAATACAAAGCTGGTTGATTATTTAGTTGCTCCTGAAAAAGCCAATTTTCAAAATCCGTTCCACTGGATGTAGTGTTCTTTCTGACTTTTAAACGCTATATACAGTATGTCTTTAGTTGTAATTTGGACTTTTTCAGGGGTAACTATTTAAAAGATCTAAATTCCTTCAATTAAAAGGGAAATGGACTGAGATTTGCAATTTGTTATAAATATGGGTTTTAGAAAGTACAAAAGCACACTGGGGTTAGGAGGGATGGAAATGTCCTATATCGTTGATTTTAAAAATGTGTCTACGGTTGGTTTAGAGTCTTCACCTGTAGTAGAATCGCTTGCTGGTTTACGTGCTAATGAAGCCCGTTACTTCATGAACAAATACAAGCATGAATTTACGGTTGTACCAGCTAGCGAAAGCCAGGAGACCCTTGATTATGTGAACCGAATTTTGAAAGAAGAACGTGATATTGAGTTTGCGACCAAACCTTTAGAAACGTCGCGTTTTCAAGTGGAAAATATCAAAATGGCCTACGTCTTTTATGAGGATGGTCTTGTGGTCAACGTCATGTATACGGTTGATGACCCTAAGAAGCGGGCCGTTGGTTTTAAGCTTTCTGAGGGGATGGAGGTACCAAAGGAGTTAGAAGGGAAGTTTAAGTTTGCTAGGCAGAAGTCTAAGCTAGCTGGAACAATCCGGGGCTCGTTTTTTGTAATTAAAGGAGAAATTAAAGTAAGCAAAAGCGCAAGCACAGCGGTGGATCCTATATTTGCTGAAGGTATTCCAGCAACAATGTTTGGCGTTGCAGATGTTCGCAAAGAGTCGAAAGATTATTGAAACACGGCGTAAAGTTTACTATGGAGCCGATAGAAATGGGCGAAGTTACATTAGACGTCTTCGACGATACATGCGGTAACCTTATTCAGATAATGCAGAAGTAACATTATGACTAAATAGAAAATCTGCATAGAAGAGAGCCAACAAATCTTTGCCTATGGTTTGTCAGTTATTTTTTTTATTGCTGGTGCTACCAGTGTTTATGAAGTTCATCAACGAACACATGCGCAAGTTCTTTCGGTATCATCAGTTATGATTAATGACAAAAACATACAAAAAGCTCAAGAAGATTTAAAACAGATTATTCATGATGATCAAAAATTGGTTGTACAACTTGATGTTTCAACATCTGATGGTGAAATGATAGGATCAGGTTTTTTATATGATAACAAAGGTGATATTGTCACTAATTCCCACGTTATAGAAAATGCTTCAAAAGTGGCTGTTAAAATGGCCGATTCGACGACCTATCAGGGAAGCGTGATTGGAAAAAGTCCAGATATAGATATTGCTTTAGTTCGTGTCGATGCACTTGCAGGAAAAGCTCCGATGAGGATTGCAAATTAGCACCTATAAGTTAACATACCAAACTGGATTTGAAAATAACAAGTTACGTATTATTCAGGGTAATGCAGAAAAAGAGTAAAAGTAGGACAATAATTTATCACAATATGGCAGGGGATAGGGAAAGCCAGGATAAATAAATTCAGGGATTAGGAATAGACTCATACAGAACATGTGAACTTATCGAGTCTTTAAAGTTTTGGTATTTTTCTTTTTTGGGCAATAGGATGCCCGGGCTTGAGGAAACTCATGCATATTTGGATACCTATATTTGTCCAAATATAAGTGAATGAATGTGCTTTTCATGTATAATGAAAACTAAGATACATGAGATGCACTTCGTTCTTTTAGGAAGACAGTCTAAATTGGCGGTGAGCTTTATGAGACAAATGGTAACCGACATCGAAATGAAAGCTATACAAGAATTATACACAAAAATCAAAGACGATCTTCAAGTAAATAAAATCATACTTTTCGGATCAAAAGCTAGAGGAGAAGCAACGGGATATTCCGATGTTGATCTTGTTATCTTAACCGAAAAAGAGAAAACTAAGGAAGATCGAGAAAAACTGTCTCATATATCCGCAGATCTCAATATTGATTATGGAATTGCTTTGAGTTGTATGTATTTTAATGTTGACGAATGGCTTTCTGGAGAAAATGTAAACCCATTTCTTAAAGATAATATAGAGAAAGAGGGAGTTGAAATTGTCATACAGTGAAAAAGCCATTGGAGTTATGTTGAGAAAAGCGAACGAGAAGTACGCTTCTGCTAGTGACGATTTTGAAAAAGGCCGATATGATAGTTGTATTGGCAACTTGGAGCGCAGGTTTCTGGGAGAGTAGGACGTTGCCAGACAATTGAAAAAGAAGCTCCACTTGACAATTACGTGTTGTCAGGTGGAGCTTCTTTATGTTGGCTTTATGGTTTGCGCTGGATTGTTACACGATTTTGGTTATATTAGGTAATTAGGTTATAATACATAATAAGAAAACGGTTACAATCGATTGGAATTCAGGGTATCTTGCAGGGAAAAGAATTAGAGTAGATTATTACAAGTATCTTATGCAGGAGGAGGGGAACCATGAGGTTAAAAGATCACTTATTATCAATATTAGAATCATTTCATGATGTGGTGCTAGTGATCGCAAAGGATAGTACAATAGCGTATGTTAATCAGGCCTATTCTCGTCAATTTGGTGTCCCGGTGAATAAAATTATTGGACGAAAACTCAATGAAATAGAATCTAAAGCTCGAATATTAGAGGTCTTGCAAACTGGGATTCCTTTAATTAATGATTACAGTTATGTTCATTCATTGAAAAAAAGTATCTGTGCCAACATTACCCCTTTAATCGAAAATGGTGTGATGATCGGAGCGGTAGCAATCATGAAAGATATAAGTGAAATACGAGATTTGCAAGAACAACTGGAACGGTATAAAAAATATTCGAACGACTTGGAGGAAAAATTGGTAAAGAGGAATTTTGCGCTTTTGGAAAGCAGTTCTCCCCCAATGCAAATGGCTGTAAATTTGGCACGCAAAGTAGCTACAACGGATGCTACTGTGCTGATTTATGGTGAAAGTGGAGTAGGAAAAGAAGTATTTGCAAAATCGATTCATAATGCAAGCAATCGTGAAGGGCAACCGTTTATTGCAATCAATATGGCTTCCATTCCGGAAAACTTATTTGAAAGTGAACTGTTTGGGTATGAGGACGGTTCTTTTACCGGTGCAAAAAAGGGTGGGAAAAAAGGGATTTTTGAGTTGGCAAATGGCGGGACCCTTTTTTTAGATGAAATTGGGGAAATGCCCCTTGCCGCACAGGCCAAAATTTTACGGGTTATACAGGAACGTACGTTTCAAAGGATTGGCGGAACACGCCTGCATCCGCTAGACATTCGCATTATATGTGCCACGAATCGCGATCTTCGGGAACAGATTAGGCTTGGAAAATTTAGAGATGATTTATATTATCGATTAAATGTTGTTCCAATTAAAATTCCACCTCTTCGTGAACGAAAAGAAGATATTCCCTTTTTAGTAAATCATATACTGACAGAATTAAATTTTAAATACAATAAATCTATCGTAATTACGGATGAAACTTATAGCCAATTTGAAAAATATGAATGGCCTGGTAATGTACGTGAGTTGTATAACGTAATCGAACATATGATTGCTGTTTGTACGAATTCTTATTTTGAGCTTTCGGACATACCGGAATACATAAATAAGCAATTAAAAAATCATCACGCAAATAAATCGTTGAAAGGCAAACCAGCATCTCATGAAACAGATAATACTTTGTACCGAATGGTCGAACAGACAGAACGAGAAATGATTGAGGCTGTACTCAAAACTAGTAAAAATCGTTCGGACGCAATTCAGAAATTAGGGATTAGTCGTAAAGCCTTTTATGCAAAGTTAAGGAAATATGGGCTTTTATGAATAGTATTGAAGCAAAAAGAATCGAAACACAGAGTTGTTGGCAAACGTATTGAGAGCTTCGATGAAAATAAACTGTTTCATAGAGAAACAACTTGTGTGGTTTGGAAATAGGTAAACCAATTTAAATCCTTACTACTTTCTCTGAAACGCCTATTCTAATAAGAAATGAAAGTTGGCACCAAACTTGCAATTCATTCATTTGACAAGGAATGTATGTATGAGGAGAGGTTGCTATGGAGATCTTTAGACTGAAGGATCGGGTAGCGGTTGTTACCGGGGGAAACAAAGGGTTAGGACGGGCAATGGCATTGGGTCTTGCGCGGGCAGGTGCCGATGTCGTAGTTATCGGCAGGGATGAAAATTCGAATCAACAGGTTGTAGATGAGATTCGTGAGCTTGGCAGAAAAGCCACAAGTTATTCGATCGATCTTCGTAATACAACATCCATTCATAACACGATGGATGAGATATCCAAAACATTTACTAAAATTGATATTTTAGTAAATAATGCAGGCAGTTCTTTTACGAAATTTGCGCTTGAAGTAACAGAGGAAGAATGGGATCAGATTTTGCATTTGAATTTGAAGTCGTTGTTTTTCTGTTGCCAGGCGGCTGCAAAGAAGATGGTTGAACAGGGTCACGGGAAGATCATTAACATTGCGTCAATTGCCGGAGCAGTTGGTGAGGTAGGAATCAGTGCCTATACCGCAAGTAAAGCTGCGGTGATTAATCTTACCAAGTCGTTGGCGTTGGAGTGGGCAAGATATAACATTCAGGTAAATGCAATCGGCCCCGCTTATATTAAAACAGATTTAAATGCAAAACAGCTAGAAAATCCAAAAGTATATGAAAAAATCATTTCAAAAACTCCCATGAAACGATTGGGGCAGCCAGAGGAATTAGTAGGAACAGCAGTATTGCTCGCATCTGATGCTAGCAGTTTTATCACCGGCCAAACAATTTTCGTTGATGGAGGATGGCTTGCACAATAGGATATGAAGGACCTTTGGCAGTTAAAAGGGCAAAACTGGCGATCGAACGTGGTATGCAACTGTCACTTCAAGAGGAACTGGGATGGGAAGCAGAATTGTTTGGACAGTTATGTGAAACAGAGGACCAAAGTGAAGAGGCAAGTGCATTTTTGGAAAAGAGGGCTCCGAAATTTGCAGGGAAATAACAAAACTACCAAAACTTCAGAAATAGAAAGGGGTAAAACAAACATGGTTCAAACAATTGGTGTTGTAGGAGCAGGGACGATGGGAAACGGAATTGCTCAAGTTGCAGCAGAGGCTGGCTACCAGGTTATTTTGCGGGATATAGAAGAAAAGTTTGTTCAAAAGGGATTCAACACTATCCAAAATAACCTGAATCGCTCAGTAGCTAAAGGTAAGCTGTCAGAAGAGCGTGCACAGGAGATTTTAGGACGTATTCAAACAACTGTAGAACTAAAGGATCTAGCCGACGCTGATATTATTATTGAAGCAATTATTGAAAAAATGGAACCGAAAAAAACATTATTGAAGGAACTTGATGCTGTTTGTAAAGATACCACAGTATTTGCATCAAATACTTCCGGTTTAAGCATTACAGAATTAGCGACTGCGACCAACCGGCCTGACAAGGTATTAGGGATGCATTTTTTCAATCCCGTTCCGGTTATGAAGTTGGTTGAAATTATCAAAGGACAGGAAACATCGGAAGAATCATTTGGTTTTATAAAAAAACTGGTGGAGAGATTTGGTAAAGAAGGGATTTTGGTAAACGATGCTCCACTTTTCGCAGTCAATCGGATCCTTGTGCCCATGTTGAATGAAGCGATTTTTGTATTGGCTGAAGGTACAGCAAGTGCTGAAGATATTGACAAAGGCATGAAGCTTGGGGCGAATCATCCAATAGGTCCATTGGCGCTGGCAGACATGGTAGGGTTAGACACGTTGCTCTTTGTTATTGAAACATTATATGAAGAAACAGGTGATTCCAAATACCGCCCGGCACCATTATTAAAAAAATTGGTACGTGCAGGACAGCTGGGTAGAAAGACTGGCAAAGGATTTTATAGCTATTCTTAATCGGCGGATTTGGTGGAAGAACCCATTCAAGCATTGCAGGATGCTGATCGCAACAAGGAAATTAAGGTGATCATCCTTTCCGGTGAAGGCAAATCGTTTTGCGCCGGGGGCGATCTGGATACGATGCTGCAACTAGCAGACCCTAGTGTAGTCAACCAATATATGCAAGCGGCTTCAAAACTTACAAAGGTCCTATCGGATCGCAGAAGGGGATTTGCTGACTGAGGCAACAACATTTGCCGAGATCTTGCGAAAAGGCCCGCCGTTAAGCAACAAGTTTGTAAAACAATAGAAGTAAGTAAAAGTTAACAAATAAGGAAAGCTAAAGTACCCAAGACGTTAATTGTCATCGGGTACTTTTCTGTGAGCGCTTGTATTGGGTGCTGTGTCATAATTTCGCCCTCGAAACCATCATTCATAATGAATCTATGATTTGGTTCGCTATCGAATCATACAAGGTTTCAGAGCTTTTAAGTTCAAGGCGGGCAATCCGCAATTCTTTATACCACCGTTCAAACGGTATATCATCAGTAAACCCTGCACCACCATGTATCTGAACGCCATTGTCTACAATCTTTGATGCTACCTCTGTTGCGGCTATTTTGGCCATTTCCGTTTTTAGGATCCGGTCCTTTGTGTTTGCATCTAAGCTGGTGGCTGCATCCCATAACAAGAGTCTTGCTGCCTGGAGCTCTGCTGCTGTACTGGCAAGCATCGTACGGATCGTAGCAAATTGCGATAAAGGCTTTCCTCTTGTGACGCGGATGGCCGCATATTGCTTGCTTAACTCATGTGCCCGTTTTGCGACTCCAATGCAGCGTGCCGCCATTTGTATTTGTGATTCTGTCAACCAACGCTCAATCAGTTCAATTCCTTGACCGACTTCACCGATTCGTTTAGAGTCGTCTATTTCGTAGTTTTGAAAGTCTATTTCAGAAACATGAAGCACATCGATTAATGCAGTTTCTTTGACACTTAGCTTGTCATCAGGTTCCAGCAAAAATAGAGTTGGCTTGATTTCATTATCAACCATACAATTGACAAGAACAATGCCAAACGCAGCAGTTTGAACATTCCTAACAAACGATTTTCTCCCTTGAATCACCCATGTGTTTCCATTGCGTTGTGCACTGCATTGCAACTGGTTCAAGTCGTTGCTTTCATCTGTTTCCCAGAGTGCAATATAGCATCCTTTTCCAGATTGTGCAGCTGGTCGGATATACGTTTCCAATTGCTGTGTGGAACAAGCAGTCAAGAATGACGGCAGATCTTCGCCAAAAGCTTTTCCTGCCGTTTGGTAGAATCCAAACCGGTGTTGCGCTGCTTCCTCAAATAGAACAGCTTGTTGAAACAATGTAAGCCCTGCTCCGCCAAACTCTTTCTTTGTTCCAAGCAACCAGTGTCCACGTTCTTTTGCTTTCTTTTGAAATTGTTGGATGAATTCTTGAGTAAAACCTTTTGTCTGGATTTCAATTTGTTGCTCCACAGGCAAAACTTGTTCTTTGACAAACGCTTGTATGGTTTTCCGCAACATGTTTAATTCAGGATGTATTAAAATATGTTCCATAGTGATTCCCCCATTTGTGAATGTAAGTAGTATGACACGCAGTCAAGCTTTCTGAGTTGCATCAAACATTCCAGGCAACCAGACGATTTTCAACAAGTCTTGGCACGATCGGCAGAGCTCCAACCTTTGTAACATATTCAATTGAGTCAGGATATCCTAGATTTCTAAGCAGATTCCCCGTTTCAGATGTTCGCAGTACGTTTGCGAGGTTGTCTGCACAATGTTCATAGAGCCGGAAAGCAGCCTTAGCAGAATCTGTTAATGTCCATGCGGATATATTTTCGTGTACAAGTTCTGAAATCAGATAACCGGCTCCCAAAAAATCTTCAATCGAAAATCTTCCCTGGGAACCTGAGCAGACCAGCAATATGCTGCTCGTGTCATTTGATTTTTGGAGATCCTTGGCAACGGCCTGACCATTTAAAAATGAAGCTGTATAGACGGTCTTTGCCAGCATGGATTTTCTGATTGCGACAGTTCCGTTTGTTGTTGATAAAATTATGGCCTTGTCGGCTATATCCGCGGCAAGCAAGGTTTCAGGATCTGTACCAAGAAATCCATCAAGTGTATGTCCATCTTGTTCCCCACATAGCATATACGTTTCTTCTGCTAACTCCGAAGCCAACTTTAATCCTTCTTTTTCATCAGCAACTGGAATCACTTCTTTTGCTCCATGGTGCAGAAGTGTTGCAATTGTTGATGTAGCAAGTAAGACATCAGTGACAACGGCGGTACATGTCTTGATTTGATGTGGTTGAACCGCTTCTTTTTGAGTAATTACGTGAATTTTTCGCATAACAGCCATATTAGCCCTCTTTATAATAATTCTTTGTATTTAGCTCGTATGGATAGCTCCATAAGATTGTTGACACCCATTCCTAACTTCTCGAAGCGATTGTCACTTGTCTGGCCTTGCTTCCAACGATAATAAATTTGCTGCAGAATCACAGCTACTTTATAGAAAGCAAAAGTTAGGTAGTAATCAATATTTGAAACATCTCTTCCACTTTTTTCAGCATATAGTTCGACCAAATCTCGGCGCTTTAAAAATCCGGGCAATGTTGTGATCGACGTTAAACCGGTAGCTGGTTCTCCTGCTTCCACCCAATAAGCAATAGCTGAACCAAGATCTGTAAGTGGATCACCCACAGTAGACATTTCCCAATCAAAAACACCCACTGTAATTCCAGGATTGTCGGAAGCCAGCATCAGATTGTTCAATTTAAAATCGTTATGGACGATTGTAGGTCTGGTATATTTTGGAATATTTGCGATTAACCACTGTTCGATCTCCTGAACGATTGTAATTTCATCAGTCATTGCAGCATGGTAACGTTTAATCCAGCCCAATACTTGTCGTTCCAGGTATCCATCTGGACGTGCAAGCTCCGTTAATTTTGTTTTTGTATAATTAATTTCATGCAACTGTACCAATGTTTGAATAATACTTTTCGAAATCTGTTGATAGGTTTCTTCTGTTTTCTCGTATTCCGTTGGGATGGAGTCATCCAATACCACACCTGTTTTTCGTTCCATAATATAAAAGGGACGCTCCATGATCGCCGCATCGTTGCAGAACAGATACGGTTTTGGGGCAAGTGGAAAGACAGGGTTGACGCTTTGCAAAATTTTAAATTCCCGTTCCATATCATGTGCTTTCGGTGGGATTGGTCCCAACGGTGAGCGCCGAAATACGGCCTCCCAGTCACCGATTTTTAGTAAATATGTCAAGTTGGAATACCCGGCAGAAAACTGCCTGACGCTCATTGCTTCATTCGCAAGATTTGGGATATTGGAACGAATGTGATGTTCAATCGACTTCCAGTTCAACTCTTCTCGCACCTGTATAAGTCCCTGTTCTGTCACGATTAAATCCCACCATTCTGAAATGACTTGATGATTTGCCGGGCAACGACCATGCGGTGCACTTCATCAGCACCATCATAAATACGGGCAGCCCGGGCTTCTCGATAAAATCCTTCCAACAAAGTATGGTGCGTAAGTCCGTACATTCCAAGGACCTGAATCGCTCGATCAATTACTTTTTGCAGGATGTTTGCACCATGAAATTTGATCAGTGAGATTTCTTTGCGGGCTTGGTCACCTTGATCCATTTTCCAGGCTGCATGCAATGTGAGCAGACGGGCTGCCTCGATCTCCGCTGCCGAGTCTGCAATAAAGTTTTGGATCGTTTGTGAATCTGCAAGCGTCCGGCCGGCAGTTTCCTTTTGCAACGCGTACTCAACCATAATTTCGAAGCTCCGTTTGGCAACACCGATCCAGCGCATCGCATGTGTGATACGGCCAGGGCCAAGGCGTAATTGTGCAAGTTTAAAGCCCTCTCCCCGTTTTCCTAACATACTCGATGCAGGAACTCGGCAATCCGTATAGCGAACTTCACAGTGGCCACCAACAAAATGATCGCCCATGACAGGTACCTCACGAACAATTTCAAAGCCAGGATTGTCTGCATCCACGATAAACATGCTATAGCGTTGGTGTGGAGGAGTATCTGGGTCGGTCATAGCCATCACAATGGAGAAGGCTGAACCGACAGCACCCGTGGTAAACCATTTATGTGCCTGAATTACCCAACCATCGTTGTCTTCAATTGCTCGGGCTTGCAGGAGTGTGGGATCTGAACCGGATACTTCTGGCTCTGTCATGGCAAAACACGAGCGCACATCTCCGTTTGCCAAAGGGATTAGGTATTTTTCTTTTTGTTCTGCGGTTGCGGCATGGTACAGGATCTCTGAGTTACCAGCATCCGGTGCCATGGATCCGAAGATATAGGGCGCGATGGGACTTCTTCCAATTATTTCAGATAGTAACCCTAAGGAAACAAACCCCATCCCCATGCCACCAACATCTTTCGGTAAATGACCGGCCCATAAATTTAAATCTTTTGCTTTTTGCTGCAATGGTTTCAGAATGTCGTTTGGCAAACCGCGATGTGGCACCATGTACGTTTCATTTGGATATACGAATTGGTTCATAAATTCCGTAGCTTTTACCAACATTTCTTGTTGTTCGGATGAAGGACAGAAATCAAACATGTAAATCACTCCTAAATAGATTCACGATATAAGTACGCTTCAGTCCTAATGCAATTACCATGCCAAGAGGGTCGGGAATTGGTTGTGTTGAGTTGAACAGGATCGTTTTGAATAGTATTTCCTTAGGAAATACATGTTGTATCTTTTTTGTATCCATAGGAAACAATTTTTGCGGAAAAACGCAATGACACAACGCCCCGAGATGTCGCACTGTAGAGAATGGCAGAGTGGTTGCACGTTTTGTTCGAATGAAATCTTGTCGGGTTCAAGCGGTGTATCACTGAAAAAACCAATTTATCAGAGATTTTTGACTAAAATATGCCTGAATTATGCGAAAAATGAAGCGGTTGGCATACTTGTTGCAAGAATGATAAGCCGAACACTCTTAGATGGGTGCATGAATTAAATTTAAACATGTAGGAGATGATCGAATGTCAGCAAACAATATCAGCATCTCACAAATTTTAAAAGAAGCGCCTAAAAACTGGGGACGTTGGGGAGCAGAGGATGAGCTGGGGGCAGTCAATTATTTAGACCAGATTCAAGTATTGCGAGGAATCGCATCCGTCCAAAGCGGTAGAGTGTTTACGCTGGGCTGTCCAATTGCCAGGAAAGAAGGAGACCCGGTATGGCCAGGCCGCTCCCAACCGGGACATCATATGACACAAGACCATGGAACCTACTGTTGCGGCAAGTTACAACCTCTCGGGGCAGGGCTGGAGTATGCTGACGATGTGATTTACATGGCAGTACAGGGCTCCACTCAATTTGATGCACTTGGGCATGTATGGTATGACGATCAGGTGTATAACGGATTCGATGCAAATACAACAATCGATGGCATGGAAAAATGCTCGATTATGCCAATTGCTGAGCATGGTGTGGTAGGGCGTGGCATCTTGTTGGATGTTGCCCGCTTTAAAGGGAAAAAGAATCTTGATAAGGGCGAAGAAATCACACTTGAGGATCTGCTTGCTACGGCGAAGGCACAGGGTGTAACAATTGAAAAACGAGATATTCTTTTAATTCGCACGGGCTGGTTAAGCGTTTTCTATAATCAAGGATCGTCCGCTTTTTATGAAGGCGATTTCAACGAACCGGGTCTCACATATACACCAGAACTCGTTCAATGGTTCTATGATATGGAAATCCCTGCATTCGGCACAGATACGATCGCCAATGAGCAAACCGTTTCATGCAGAACAGGCACTGCTCTTCCATTGCATGGAGCATTGTTGCGGAATCTAGGCGTATCCTTTAACGAAATCAACTGGTTGGAGGATTTGGCAGAAGATTGTGCAAATGACAATCAGTATACATTTTTATATGCGGCTGCACCTCTAAAAATTGTGCAGGGAACAGGTGCTCCGGTCAATCCAGTTGTTATTAAGTAGATTTCCTATACTTACGGTGCCGGTTTAAAAAGATTTTTGCCAAGGGAGGCACGGGCACTCCTAGACAGGCGCCTGATGCCTGAAACCAGAGTTTGTTAAGGTGTTGGATACAACCGATACTCTGTCATCCGGCACCTGGTTTCTGGCATCTGTTATTCATGAGTTGTTCGGGCCTCTCCGGTTTTAATACTCGGAAAGGGGGAAGGAGCTGCATGAAGATGATTGGTGTGATTGGTGCCGGTACGATGGGGACAGGGATTGCCCAGTTGTTTGCAATGTCTGGATATGAAGTTGTTTTTCTTGATATAAAACAGCAAGCAATTGAAACCGGAATCAATCGGATCAAAAGCAATCTAGAGCGCATGGTAAAAAAAGCTAAACTATCGGAAAATCAGGCAAATGAAATAGTGGCCAGAATTCACGGCACGACTGACTGGTCAAAACTAGCAACTGCAGATTATGTAACGGAAGCTGTACCGGAAAAGATGACATTGAAACATGAGGTATATCGTATAATAGAATCGTATTGTAGAGAAGAAATAATTTTTGCAACGAATACATCTGGTTTAAGTGTTACCGAAATTGCCTCTGTATTAAAACGTCCTGAGAGATTGATAGTAACACATTATTTTTATCCTGTTCCCATCATGAAGCTTGTCGAGCTGGTCAGAGGGGCAAAAACCAGTGACGAAACGGTTTTGACAGTTAAAAAATTGCTGACAACACTCGGAAAGAAGTGTATTGAGGTAAAGGAGTCGCCATTATTTGTTGTCAATCGACTGATCATTCCGATGATCAACGAAGCCATTTTCGTTTTGCAAGAGGGAATTTGTAAAAAAGAAGAAATTGATGAAGCGATGCTGCTCGGCGCGGATCATCCTGTTGGACCACTTGCTTTGGCTGATATTATCGGCTTGGATACGCTTCTGTATGTTATAGAAACTCTTTATACGGAAACCAACGACCCGAAATATCGCCCAGCCCCGCTGCTGCGGCAAATGGTTCGATCAGGGAACTTGGGACGAAAAACAGGAAAAGGCTTTTATGAATATGACGGAAAGCAAACGAATGATACTCAAACAAATGCCTCTCATACGAATGTTTCTCCAATAAATACGCAAGAGGTGCTAGCATGAAACCTATTTATATCCTAAATGGTGCCAGAACTCCATTTAGTGGATTTGGCGGTGCGTTAAAACATGTAACTGCGACAGAGCTGGGGACGATTGCAAGTAAAGGTGCACTCGAACGAAGCGGCGTGAAACCGGAAGAAATTGAGCACGTGTTTGTCGGAAATGTGATTGCAACCACAAAAAATTCCCCCTACCTTGCAAGGCATGTTGCATTACATGCAGGTGTGCCAATTGAAAGCCCGGCGTTGACAGTCAATCGGCTTTGCGGTTCAGGCATACAGGCAGTCGTCTCTGCTGCCCAAACCATTCTTTTGGGGGAAGCAAATGTTGTATTAGCAGCAGGTACAGAAAATATGAGCCAGTCCCCGTATGTTTTACGCAATGCTCGTTTTGGTACAGGGCTGAAAGCGCCGGAAATCGACGATATGCTCTGGGGTACTTTGACGGATGAATACATCGGCTGCGGGATGGGAATCACTGCAGAAAATTTAGCGGAACGATACGAAATAAGCCGGCAAGAGCAAGATGAGTTTGCTGTTCGTTCACAGCAACTCGCCTTACAAGCCCAACGTTCTGGTAGATTTCAGCAGGAGATTGTTCCGGTTGAGACAACCGATAAAAAGGGGAAGCCTGTAACGGTTGCAGATGATGAACACATACGGGCAGATGCAACGATTGAAAACTTAACCCGGCTGAAACCAGCATTTAAACAGAGTGGAACTGTAACTGCAGGAAATTCCAGTGGTATCAATGATGGGGCTGCAGCAGTGGTGATTGCCAATGAAGATTTTGTAAACAGCCATGCCAGTGCACCTCTGGCCAAAATTTTGTCATGGGGAATTATCGGGGTTGATCCGAACATTATGGGGATTGGTCCAGTTCCAGCATGTCGACTTGCCCTGCAACGAGCAGGCTTGTCAATGAATGACATGGATTTGGTCGAAATAAATGAAGCGTTTGCCTCCCAATATCTTGCTGTGGAAAAAGAGCTCGGATTACAGCGCGAAAAGGTCAATGTAAATGGTGGTGCTATTGCATTGGGTCATCCGGTCGGCGCGAGTGGTGCACGGATTTTGTATTCATTGGCGGTAGAGCTTAAAAGCAGGAAGCAAAAATATGGCCTCGCTTCATTATGTATAGGCGGCGGACAGGGTATTGCAATGGTCATTGAGGCAGTTTGAGTCATGCCTGATACGCACGATTCATCTACAATTCAATTCTGCCTGGTTCGATACAAATTCAGTGCCCAACGTTACTCTTTTGAAAGGGAGCTGTCATGATGAGTTCATTCTATGCAAATAAGCCTTGGTTAAAGCAATATGCAGATTATGTACCTAGTGAATTTGCAATTCCCCAGAAAAGCATGATTGATATCTTTGAGGAAGTTGCGGCAGCCCGCCCTGACGCACCAGCGATCCATTACTTCCATGATACCATTTCCTATGGGACCCTAAATGAATGGGCCGATCGATTTTCATCATTGTTGGCTGAGAATGGAGTTGGCAAAGGGGATCGTGTTGCAGTTTATACCCAAAATAATCCGCACTTTTTAATCGTTGTCTATGGCGCATGGAAACGCGGGGCAATTGTTGTTCCGTTAAACCCGATGTTCAAGGAAAAAGAACTCAAATACCACCTCAATGATTCTGCGGCCAAAGTGTTGGTTGCACTTGATTCCTTGTATGAACAATTTGGCCGATCAGTCGTTCCGAATACACAGGTGCAAGTCGTGGTAACCTGCCATGAAAGTGATTTTGTTTCAGATATCAGTGCAGTTCCAATGTTGGAAAAAACGCGCAAATTGCCGGTAACAGATACGATTGATATGATCACTACTCTCTCGGAAATACAAGTTGACGCGGTTGGGCGCGATCGGGTAGCGGTTGAGCCTGGTGATATTGCATTATTGGTATATACCTCAGGAACCACGGGGCAGCCCAAAGGAGCGATGAACCTTCACAGCAATCTGGCATTTAATGCCGAAGTGTATCAACGTTGGATGCAGTTGGAGGAGAATGATAAAGTTTTGGGGATCGCCCCGTTGTTTCACATTACCGGGATTGTGGCACATATGTGTGTGGCGCCACTTGCTGGCATACCGATTGTACTGCTGCACCGGTTTGATCCTGAAGCGGTTCTTAATTTCACAGAAAAATGGCAGCCGACGATGACGGTTGGTTCCATTACAGCATATATTGCGCTGATGAATACCCCATCCGCTGCTATCCGCAATTTCCGCTCGATGGTCAAATGCTACAGCGGGGGTGCCCCCATTCCACCAAGTATTGTAGAAAACTTCCAAAAAAAAATGGGCCCATATATTCACAATGTGTATGGTTTGACGGAGAGCAACTCGCCCTTGACTGCCGCACCATTTGGTGTAGCGGCTCCAGTAGACAAAGCAAGTGGTGCATTGTCTGTTGGGGTGCCTATCCCGAATTGCGAGGTACGAATTCTTGCACTTGAGGATCCGAACAAAGAAGCCGGTGTGGGTGAGGAAGGTCAGCTCGCTGCAAAAGGGCCGATGATTTTTGCAGGATATTGGAATAAACCTGAAGCAACTGAAAAAGCGTTTCATGATGGTTTCTTTTTGACAGGCGATGTTGCTGTCATGGATGAGAATGGTTATCTTTACATCGTCGATCGTAAAAAGGACATGATTATCGTGTCTGGCTTCAAAGTATGGCCACGTGAAGTAGAAGATGTTTTGTATCAACATCCGGCTGTGAAAGAAGCGGCGGTTGTCGGCGTACCGGATCCCTATCGGGGGGAAACGGTAAAAGCCTTTGTGTCTATCAAGGATGAGTATCTCGGTAACGTAATGGCAGAAGAGATCAAACAGTTTTGCAAGGAACGTTTAGCTGCCTACAAATATCCTCGGATGGTAGAGATTTTGGATCAAATTCCGAAAACAACATCAGGTAAATTTTTGCGACGTGAACTTCGGGATCGGACTGTCAACCAGTAAGATGTGGTGTAATGGTGTCTTAGAATCATGTAGAGTACCCGGATGAGGTGATAAACGACTTCATCCGTTTTTACTATTTGTAGCACGCGATATTTAAGTTTTATCTAGTTTTATTATAAAAAGTTTTGTGTATCAATGTCCTATTTCTCCTTAATTGCTCATTCTATCGAGCAAGTTTATGGAAGTTTACTGTGAAAGGGTGATACATAATGGAAAGATTGCCGGCACAAGTAGCTGAGCGGTTAGTATTGCCTGTGATTGCTGCCCCGATGTTTCTTGTGTCAAGTCCACAAATGGTTATGGAAGGTTGCAAAGCTGGCATTATCGGGTCAGTTCCATTATTAAATGCTCGAACTGTAGGATATTTTGGATGAGCGGATGACGCGCATTCGAAATCAATGGGAGACTATGAAAATGTACAGTCGTATGTCTTGCAGGGCGATTATCCTCATCTGGAAACATTTTAAGCCACTCTGCATTTACAACTTTTTATTATGCAATAAACAAAAAACCATATTCTAATTATAGATTCCTCTCTAACAAAATCCCCACTTGCTCTGCCATAACATGAGGTGAATAAGGCATTCCATTCTTGAACCACCATTCCACTATCCCTACGTATGAGGTCACAATAAATTGAAGAATAACATCTTCATTTAATCCGTGATTTTTTCCTTTTGTTGTATCCACTTCGTTCTTGAACTCTTCGATAAGAAACTCATTGAGCTGACTACGAAAAGAAGGTGCTCCTTTGCTTGCTAACATGGTCGGAAAAAATAAATAATTCTTTTCGAGGTATTCGAACCAGGGCAAATTGGCCTCAGTAAATTCTACGTCAGCCAACGATTCGCACATTTCCCGCATTTCATTAATATGTTCTCCAATTAATTTATCAAGCAAATCATATTTATCCACGTAATGGAGATAGATGGTCCCTCGGCTTACATTTGCCCTATCCGAAATATTCTGAATCGTTATGTCATCGAAATTTTTTTCAGACATCAGTTCGGAGAAGTAACAGTGAAGAAAAAATCCCTTTGCATAAACATTAAGCAAGGGTTTTTTTATTTACAAAATAAATAAGAGTTCCGGAAGCAGTATGCAAAAGTACTCATATTTCAACGGTATTGCTCATCCTTCTGGAACAATCATGCACAAAAAAAACGAATAATTTTATCCAAGCAGAACAATGACTTCCTAGTCATTCTCTTCTAGAATGAGACATATGGAATACTTTCTGCGGCAGCTACCAGAGAAAAAAAGGGAAAACAAGGTTGGGGGAAATGGAATTGCAAAAAGTGGAGCAAGTAAAACTGTCCTATTCAATACCTTATTGGATCAAGGTAGTAATCGTATTTTTCCTGGGATGGGTGTTTATGTATGCCGACAGGGCTATTCTGAACCCTGTTATGGGGAACATAAAATCGGAATTTGGATTGACTAACTCCCAGGTTGGACTGATCAACAGTGTATTTTTCTTGACATATGCGGCTACACAAATTCCTTTTGGGATACTCGGGGACAAATTCAGCAGAAAAATGGTGTTGGTGCCCGGATTTGTCCTGTTTGGTATCCTTACCTGGATTACCGGAACTGTGACAAGCTTAGTTGCTTTTCTGCTCGCGGCTGCGGTTGTGGGGATCGGTCAAGGTGCATATTATGGTCCTCAGTTTGCATTGTCCTCGGAAGTCATCCCCAAAAAGTACCGTTCTTTGGGTAGCGCATTGATTAACAGCGGCGGTGCTTTTGGAATTTCTTTAGGATATATTGCTTCCAGTTCCCTTACACTGGCATGGGGGTACAGCTGGCGCACTTCATTTTATTTGTTTGCGGTTCCTACGGTTTTGGTTGGACTGTTCATCTGGAAGGTGATCAAAGAGGAAAGGAAGGATTGGCCGAAAGTCCACAGACAGAAATCTTCTGCGAACACGGGGATTACCCTGGCCTCTCTTTTCAAAAACCGGAATCTGATTGTCAGTTACATTGTAGTTTTCTGTTCTTTATACGGATTTTTTGTGATTCTCACCTGGTTGCCGTATTATCTTCAAACGGAACGTGGTCTGCAAGGCAGTCAAGTCGGGTTCATATCTTCTTTGACCGCTTGGGCGGCTATTCCCGGAGCCATTCTCTTTAGTACGATCTCGGATAAACTGGGCAGAAGGAAGCCGCTTGTCTTCATATTGCTTCCTTGTGCGGCCCTCTCGATTTGTGCGATTGCTTACATTCAAGATTTTTCATTATTGATTGTATTCTTATTGTGTTACGGATTAACCGGGAAGATCGCTCTCGATCCCGTCCTGGTTGCTTTTGTGGCCGACAATGCGCCGAAACAAGGGTACAGTACGGCGTTTGGTGTCTTTAACTTCAGTGGAATGTGTTCGTCCATATTGGCACCGTATATTACCGGTTATCTTGCGGACAAAACCGGAAGCATGGCAGCAGGTTTCTATTTGGCAGCAGCCCTGCTTTTGGTAGGATGTGTTGTGATGACATTTGCACAGGAAGGGAAAAAGGCAGAGGCTGAAGCTGTATAAAGAAACGCAAAAACAGGAGGAAAAAGATGCTGTACACAGTCATTAAATCAAATTCCTATCAAGACTCTGTAAGTCTGATGCTGTTGACGAACAAGCTGTCCGGCATGGAAGGCATCAACCGGATCTCCATCATGATGGGGACTCCCGCCAACAAAGACATCTTTAAAAATACAGGGCTGTTGACCCCGGAAGTGGAAAGGGCCAATCCAAACGATATCTGTATTGTAATTGATACCGATCATGAGGAGTTGATTGCCCGAGCTGTTGGTGAAGTAGATTCTTTTCTGCAAAATCAGGCCTTGAAGACGCAGGGAGCCAATTTCTCAACGGTGCGGACTTGGGAATCGGCACTTCGAACGCTGCCCGAAGCGAATTTGGCCCTTATTTCGATACCGGGCCACTATGCCGCCAAAGAAGCGGAGAAAGCCGTCGAAAAAGGAATGAATGTATTCATTTTCAGTGACAATATAAGCCTTGAAGAGGAGTACAGACTGAAACAGAAAGCGCGGGAAAAAGGGGTCTTACTGATGGGGCCGGACTGTGGAACCGGCATTGTCAGTGGTATCCCCTTGGCCTTTGCAAATGTTATAAAATCCGGAAACATTGGAATTGTGGGTGCATCCGGAACAGGTATTCAAGAAGTTGCCACGATTATTGATCGGTTGGGTAGCGGCGTCAGTCATGCAATAGGAACGGGGGGTCGGGATCTTTCGGAACGGATCGGGGCTTCTGCAGCAATTGAAGCTTTAAAAGGATTGGCGGCGGATGGCAAAACTGAAGTGATTGTGTTGATTTCCAAACCGCCCGCTGCAAAAGTAAGAGACAAAGTGATCTCCTTTTTAAAGATGTTAGGCAAACCGGCAGTAGCTGTCTTTATCGGGGAAATCCCGAAGCAGAACCATGATAACATCGTATATGCCTGGACTTTGGAGGATGCGGCCCGAAAGGCGGTAGAATTATCAAGCTGTATGGTAAATGAATCGCCCGTTTCGGAAAGCATAGAGCCGGTTGCGGGTCTCGAATCTCTGAAAACGAATCAGGTGCAGCGGTTCATTAAAGGTTTGTATTCGGGAGGAACCCTGGGTGCGGAAGCGGCCATGCTGATTCGCAACGGATTGGGGGGAATTGACGAAAGTGAACACAAAGATGGAGTTTTGCTCAAAATAGATGGTCACGAAATTATCGATTTGGGAGATGATGTCTATACACAAGGGCGCCCCCATCCGATGATTGATCCGAGACTCCGTAATGAAATGATTCTTCAGGCGGCCAAAGATCCGGGCGTAGCCGTGATTTTGCTGGATGTAGTACTTGGGTATGGCTCACATGAAGATATGGCGGGGTCTCTTGCATCTGCCATTACAAAAGCTAACACGATTGCAGAAGAAGAAGGGAGAAAGCTGATCTTTATCGCATCGGTATGCGGAACGGCTGGAGATCCGCAAATCTATGAAGAACAAGCTGCAAAATTGGAGCATGCAGGCGTAATTGTCAAAGAGAGCAACGCCAGTGCTGCGCGTTTGGCGGCAGCAGTTGCCAAACATCTCAACAACGGGGCCGTTTCATCTGTCGAAGAGGCTGACGCGGCAGATTTCGTAAAGAACTTATTGAAGACCAAGCCTATAGTGATCAATATTGGATTGCGCCACTTTGCAGACACGATTCAGAGGTATGGCGGGCAGGTTGTTCAGTATGACTGGGCTCCCGCTGCCGGCGGCAATCAAAAGCTGGCCGGTCTATTGGCCAAACTCAAATAAATACGGGGTGATACAGATGTTTCAATCAATCGATGAGGCAAATCGTGCTGTAGTATCGAAAATTTTGGAGGCTCAACCCTTCCTGGTGGATGTTGTACCCGCCAAGTTGGTCATTCCTGAACTGAACGGCAAAGTGCTTTTGCATGCCGGGCCGCCGATTGTGTGGGAAGATATGACAGGGCCCATGCAGGGTGCGTGTATCGGGGCGGCGCTCTTTGAAGGCTGGGCCAAGGATGAAACGGAAGCGAAGGATTTGCTGGATAATGGCGGAGTGAAGTTTATTCCGTGTCATCAGATGAATGCTGTGGGTCCGATGGGAGGGATTACCTCAGGGAATATGCCGGTAATGGTGGTTGTCAATAAGACTGAGGACAACAAGGCATATTGCACGATGAATGAAGGGATTGGCAAAGTCTTGCGTTTTGGAGCCTACAATTCCGAGGTGATCGAAAGATTGACATGGATGCGCGATGTTCTTGGACCTAGTATCTCCAAAGCTTTGAAGTTTACTCAAGAAGGCATTAACCTGAATGTGATAATCGCCAAAGCTATTACGATGGGTGACGAGTTCCATCAGCGGAATATTGCCGGCTCGATGCTGTTGATGAAGGAACTGACCCCATACCTGCTGCGGGCGGCTATTCCAGCTGATGATTTGGAAAAAGTGATCAAGTTTTTGGCGGACACCGATCAATTCTTTCTTAACGTTATGATGGCAGCATGTAAAGCTTCTATGGACGCAGCCCGAACCATTCAGGAAGGAAGCGTTGTAACTGCAATGTCCCGGAATGGAAAGGAATTTGGAATCCGTGTCAGCGGATTGGGGGACCAATGGTTTACGGCTCCTGTTAATACGCCGCAGGGATTGTTCTTTACAGGGTATGCGCAAGAGGATGCGAATCCGGATATTGGGGACAGCGCAATCACGGAAGCTTATGGAGTTGGCGGGATGGCGATGGTTGCCGCGCCTGGCGTGACACGATTCCTGGGGGCCGGCGGCTTTGACAACGCACTTTCGATAAGCGAGGAAATGAAGGAGATCTGTGTGGGTTCAAACCCGAATTTGCCGATTCCCACCTGGAATTTCCAAGGGGCATGTGTTGGGATTGACATTAGAAAAGTGCTTGAAACAGGGATTACCCCAATCATCAATACCGGTATTGCACATAAGCAAGCGGGTATCGGACAAATCGGCGCGGGAACGGTACGCGCTCCGTTGGAATGCTTTGAAAAAGCTCTGATCGCCTTGGCTGAAAAAATGGGGGTTGAGGCATAAGGGGCCCGGGACATGAAAGTAATCGGCTATAATCCCGCCGTAATGGCAGTCATGAATGAAGTTCCGCGGGAAGGTATTGTTCACAGCAAATTTGCCAGCAGCGTGAATTTGCAATTTGGCGAGAGACTTGTAAATTTGGCAAACGAAGAGCACGGAAAGCTTCCGTTCGGGGTTCTGGTAAACGAAAAGGAACTGCCGCTTTTGATTCATGCAATTTCTCTTGGAGATTTCGTGTATTGGAATCCGCTAACTGAGGAACTTTCTTTCCGTCTGTCGGGACATGTCCTGGAATTTAAAGAAGGAAACCGCTTTGCGCAAAAGCCAAGAGTCACAACTTTCGACCTGGACAGGATCAAAAGGAATACCGGGAAATTGATCAACTTGCTGGTCGATGAAAACAGAAGCAACGGTTTCGGAGGAAGCATGGAAGATACAATCCTGGCGATTTTCGGAAATTTTGCCCGGAATTCCTCCTGTGATTCTTTTCCTCCAAGCTCTTCATTTGCGGAATCAATACAACAATTAAAACTTGCGTTTGTCAGCAGAAACAACAATTTAATGCAAGAAATTCTCAGATTTTTTATTGGACGGGGACCGGGATTAACTCCCAGCGGAGATGATCTGTTAATTGGTTTTTTGGTGGCGCTGGTCTATGGCCGGAAGGATACCGATTGGTTCATTTCCTGCATGGAAGAGTTGATCTTCTCTTCGGGCCGGTTGCTCACCACCCGGGTCAGTGAAGAATACCTTTATTATGCTGCCAGAAAACAATTCGGTTCCCACATCCTTGAGCTTTGTGATGCAATCTTTTTCGAGCGCTTTGATGATGTAGACCTTGCATTGCAGAAAGCATTGAAGGTGGGTCATACTTCCGGAATGGATACAATTATCGGGATATTATCTGGTCTTAGTTTGATATTGGGAGCGGATATGAAGTGAAAAAGAAAACGGTCTTGGCTGCCCTTGGCGGCAATGCAATCCTGCAGCCCAAGCAGGCGGCGACTTTTGAAAATCAAATGAAGAATGTGATTGAAAGCTGCAAATTTTTGGCAGATTTGGTTGCGAAGGGATACCGTCTGGTAATCACTCATGGCAACGGACCTCAAGTGGGGAATATTTTGCGGCAAAACGAAGAAGCGAAAGATGTTATTCCGCCTATGTCTTTGGATGTATGCAGCGCGGAAAGCCAAGGATTTATCGGCTATATGATCCAGCAGGCGCTGCGTAATGAATTGGAAAAAATCGGTCTGGAGATCCCTGTTGCAAGCCTCGTGACCCGAGTGGAAGTCTCAATTGACGATGCTGCTTTTCATGATCCGAGTAAACCGATTGGGGGATTCTATACAGAACAAGAAGCGGCGAAACTGATGATCGAGAAAAATTGGCTCGTAAAGCCGGATGCCAACCGGGGGTGGCGGAGAGTGGTTCCGTCCCCAAAGCCGGTTCGAATTCTGGAATCGGATTCAATCATGAAATTACTGGATAACGGGCACATCGTCATCGCCTGCGGCGGTGGCGGAATCCCTGTTGTAAAGGATAAGGATGGAGACGGTGTTTACCGCGGGGTTGAAGCTGTCATCGATAAGGATCTCAGCGGGTGTAAACTTGCGGAACAAATAGGCGCTGACTTGTTCGTTATTCTAACGGATGTGGAGCATGTATTTATCAACTACGGCAAAGAGAACCAAATGGCCCTGCAGTCGGTCAGTGTTGGCCAGTTGGCGGAATATGTCCAACAGGGGCAGTTCAGCAAAGGGAGTATGGGACCGAAGATTGAAGCGGCAATTTCCTTTGCTAAAACAGGCGGAAAATCAATTATCTGCGCTTTGGAAAAAGCGGCATTTGCTTTGCAGGGGAAAAGCGGAACGGTTGTTCACTCTGGACTCGCCGCAAACCACCAGCCAGATGTCAACAAAGGCAAACTGATTGTTTAATCTTGTATAATCTCAACGGGTTTCAGAGAATGCACTCTGAAACTCTTTTTTTTAGGGAAATGGATGGCTTGTTTTGCATTGGAACAACTTTTGTGCAACATTAACAAAAGAGGAATTTTATTTTGTATCAGTCAGCTGATGAAACGACGCAATATTTCAATTATAATCCGTTATATAAGGTGACACTTAGCGTTAAGGAAATTAACATAAAATAGGAAGGTGCTCACTTCTGCCGTAAGTAAACCAGTTCTTAACAATTCATGGAGAGAGGGGTCACAAAATGTCTACAAATTCAGAAAGTTACGTTATAAAAGAGATGCAGGTCCAACATGCTACCGGTGTAGATGAATCACTAAATCCAAAAACCGTAGAGGATAGAGCTGTTGGTCCGCTATCCTATATGTCTATGTGGATTGGAGACGGCGTTAATTTAGGCAATATGACGCTTGGAGCTAGTTTGATTGTGGCGGGAACCGCGACGCTAAACATCATTCAGACATTTGCCGCAGCAATCATAGCAATTGGTATCATTTCAACTATTTTTTCTTTAAATGACAGGCTCGGATACAGAACGGGAATACCATATGTTGTACAGCTCAGAATGTCTTTCGGGCTGAAAGGCTCCGTCATATCATCACTTTTGCGCGGTATTCCCGCCATCGTTTGGTACGGTTTTCAAAGCTGGATTGGCGGCACGGCTTTAAATGAAATTGCGAAGATTATTACGGGCGGCGCCTTTGATAATGTTGCCATTTGCTTTGTAGTGCTTCAGTTGGTACAAATTGGGCTTTCACTGTATGGATTCCATGCCATTAAATGGGTGGAATCACTTACGTCTATTGTTATTATACTGGCGCTTCTCTATGTATTTGGCGTTCTTGTAACATCTCATAGCGCTGTTATTACAGAAAAATGGGTTCATGCAAAAGGCTCATGGGGGTTACCGTTCTTTGCGTTCATAATGATGTTTATGGGAAACTATGCGGCGATCTTTTTAAGTGCAGCGGACTATTCAAGAGAGCTTAAATCTGGTATTAGCGATTCAAAACGCGGATTTTTGTACTTTTCGCCTATTTTAATAGCGTACGGCTTCTCACTTTGCATCGGTGCAATGCTGGCATCTGCAACCGGCATTTCCAATCCCGTGAAGGCGTTTGCGATAGTGGTAAATAACTCGTATATTACATTCTTTGTATCAGCATTTATTGTTATGGGTGCTATTGCAACAAACATGGTTGCCAATATTATTCCGCCGACCTACGTTATTACATTGCTTACAAAAATGAAATATAAAGTTGCTGTTACCATCTCCGGTCTGCTTGCATTGTGCTCATTCCCCTGGGTGCTTGTACAGGATTCCTCGGCAAAGGGTCTTGGTATATTTATTCTTATATATTCCGCATTTTTAGGACCAATCGTTTCTATTTTATTAATCGATTATTATATATTCAGAAAGCAAAAAGTAAATGTAGCAGATTTGTACAAGGAAGACGGTCCATTTACCGGATTTAATCCAGCCGCGGTGCTTGCAATGCTTTTCGGCGCCGGTGCCGCCTTTCTAAAAGTTGACCTGGCATGGATTATCGGCGTTGTTGTAGCAGGTATTGCCTATATTCTGCTAACGAAGTTTGCATTTAAAGATTCAAAATTCAAAAAGGGTACGATATTTGAGTAAGGCGAGCAGCAATAGGTAGAGGGGGTATCACGAGTGAAGTATGATCTTATTATTAAAAATGGGCAGGTCGTGTTCCGTGATGAAGTAAGAAAAGCAGATGTTGCCATTCGTAACGGAAAAATCTCTGCCATTGGGGAAAACTTAAATATTGATGCCGATCAAGTCGTTGATGCTACAGGCCAATATGTGATGCCAGGGATGATTGATACGCATGTTCATATTTGCGAGCCAGGACGAACGGAATGGGAAGGATTTATAACGGGTACGAAAGCACTGGCAGCGGGTGGGACAACCACGTATGTAGACATGCCTTTAAATGCCCTGCCTGCGACTACGACCAGGGAAGCATTGGAGTTAAAAATCAATGCGGCAGAAGGAAAAAATTATGTTGATTATGCCCTGTATGGTGGGGTAGTTCCCGGAAACCTGGAAAATCTGCAAGAACTTTCAAAAGGTGGAGTAGTAGCCTATAAATGCTTCATGTCCTCTTGTGGAAGCGATATACCCGGTGACTTTAAAAATGTGGACGACTATACGCTTTATGCAGGAATGAAAAAATTAGCCGAGCTAGGCCATCTGTTATGTATTCATGCAGAGAATGCGGAGATTACAGACCGTTTGGCTGAAGAGAAGATCAAGCAGGGGAAGCTGACTGCAACGGATTATGTGGAATCCCGTCCGATCCTTGCAGAAGTAGAAGCCGTTAAGCGCGCTCTATTCCTGGCAAAAGAGACGGGATGCAAATTGCATTTCGTCCATATCAGCAGCGCGGCAGCCGTAGAAGAAATTATCAAAGCACGGAACGATGGACAAGATGTCACCCTCGAGTCATGTCCACACTATTTTACACTGACAGTAAATCAATTCGAAGAAATCGGTCCAACCGCCAAATGCGCTCCTCCTTTACGGGATGAAATGGAACAGGAGAAGCTTTGGGAAGCATTAAAGCAAGGGAAGATTGACATGTTAACATCCGACCATTCCCCTTGTCCTCCTGAAATGAAGTATAGTGAGACAAATAACATGTTTGAAGTTTGGGGAGGAATTACCGGTTGCCAAAACAATGTCGATTTAATGTTTGATGAGGCTGTAAAAAAGCGCGATGTCCCGGTAACCGAATTTGTTCGCATGATCGCAACGAAGCCCGCAGACAGATTTAACCTAAATACAAAGGGAGAAATCGCTGTATCCAAAGATGCCGATATCATCCTTGTCGATCCGAATCAGTCTTATGAATTATCCGCTGACCATTTATACTATCGACATAAACATAGCCCGTACATTGACCGTAGAATCAATTGCAGAGTCACGAAAACATTTGTACGTGGACATTTGGTGTTCGATCTTCGCGAAGGTATTTTGGGAGGGCCAATAGGACAGTTACTGCCAAATAAATAATAAAGCTAAAACGAAGTGTCAGAAGCATAAAGCGATGCAGCGCAATCAGTAAACATTCGGGGGTCAAAACTCACCCGCATCCGTACCGAAAAATAGGGGGGATTGACGTGAAAGAAGATTGTTATGATCTGATCATACGCAACGGTCAGATTGTCACCGAAGAAGGAATATTTCAAGGAGACATCGCCGTACACGAGCAAAGAATCGTTAAAATTGGATTTATTTCGACGGAGAAAAAAGCCAAGAAAGAAATCGATGCTGTCGGTCTGCACGTTTTTCCGGGTTTGATCGATACTCATGTGCATTTCAATGAACCCGGCCGGACTGAATGGGAAGGGTTGGCCACAGGCAGCCAAAGTTTGGCGGCAGGTGGAGTGACAACTTTCTTTGATATGCCCCTTAACAGCAGTCCTCCAACTACAACAGCACAAGGTTTTGAACGAAAAAAACAAGCAGCAGAGCAAAGTTCCATTCTTGATTATGGCCTTTGGGGAGGGCTGGTTCCGGGAAATCTGGACTCCCTGGAACATCTCAAGAAACTGGGAGTCATCGGATTCAAAGGTTTTATGTCCAATAGCGGCATCGATGAGTTCCTTCATGTAGACGACTCTACATTATTTAAAGGGATGCAAAAAATTGCCGGGCTTGGTTCCATCCTGGCTCTCCATGCCGAAAGCGATGTCATTACAAATCAACTCGCGGATTGGTATAAAGCACAAGGGCGCCGGACTGCACGGGATTATGCGGCTTCGCGTCCTGTTTTATCGGAAATCGAAGCTGTCGGCAGGGCAGCGTCCTATGCGGAAATTACAGGATGTAAATTGCATATCGTACATGCAAGCAGTGGCGAGGTCGTGAAACGGATCAGCGAAGCAAAACAAAGAGGGGTCGATATAACTGTGGAAACTTGCCCCCATTACCTGGCTTTCACCACCCCGGATCTGGAACGGCTGGGAGGGGTGGCAAAATGCGCACCGCCTCTGCGGGAACAGGAGCATGTGGAATCGCTTTGGGAAGCTTTGAAATCCGGTGAAATCGATAGTATCGGTTCGGATCATTCCCCCTCTCCTCCTGCTATGAAAGTGGCTTCAGATAATGATGATTTTTTCAGTTTGTGGGGCGGTATCTCGGGAGCGCAGACGACATTGAACGTGATGCTTGAGGAAGGGTATTGGCGGCGCAACCTTCCTTTGGAAGTCATTGCACGAGTAACTGCGGCCAATCCGGCCAAACGGTTTGGTCTGTATCCGCGGAAAGGTACGATTGCCGTTGGAAGTGATGCTGATCTGGCGTTGGTCGATTTGCAATCTTCCTTTGTCCTGAAGGAAACGGATCTTTTCTATCGGCATCGACAGAGTCCGTATATAGGGAAGACGTTCCGGGGGATGGTTATGTTTACAATTCTTCACGGAAGAGTTGTTTTTCAAAAGGGAGAAGGGATCGACAACAACTTTTTTGGCCAGATGGTATAGGTGTTATGCTACATGTCTTCTTTCACTAAACACCCTTAGCTAAATCAGCCCTTACCAAACACTCTTGGTAAGGGCTGATTTATTACTCATGTTCTTCGTTATGATACACATCAAGTGCGGCTTGAACCGCTTGACCGGCGTTTATTTTTGCGCCGTGCCTGATGAGGGCAGCCTCGAGTGCGCCCAATACGTGAAGGATGTTTTTCTTTCGGCAGCTATAGCCCATTGTCCCTATCCTCCAGATTTTCCCTTTTAGCGGTCCGAAGGAGCTTGCAATTTCAATGTGAAAATCATTCAGCAACATAGAACGGACAGATTCTCCATCAATGCCATCCGGTATGGAAACGCAGGTGACTACCGGCAGTTTGCAGCTTGGATCCCCATACAGATCCAGGCCCATAGCTCGGATACCCTGGACGAGAGCTTGTTCATGCAGTTGATGCCGGGCAATTCTGGCCTCCAGCCCTTCTTCCAGAACAATTCGTAATCCCTCGCGCAGAGCGTACAGCATGGAGGTAGCTTCAGTGTGGTGATTCAAGCGGGCCGGGCTCCAATAGTCCATTAACTGGCTGAGGTCAAAATAATTGCTGCGAATCGTCCGGTTTTGTGTTTGCTGTTGCGTATTCGGATCCGTTAATCCTCTTTCGATTTTCTTTCTTTGCAGCAGGACCGCTTCCACTCTGGAGTTGAAAGTAATCGGCGCCATACCGGAAGGGACGGATAAACATTTTTGTGTTCCGCCGATGGCAGCATCAATTTTCCATTCATCCACCTTCACTTCAGTTCCGCCGATGGATGCAACCGCATCGACAACAAACAGAACGTCCATTTCCCGACAAGCTTCCCCGATTTCCTGTAAAGGCTGCATACATCCGGTGGAAGTTTCCCCATGTACCATAGCCACAATCTTCGGTTTTACTTTTTTTATTTCCAGAATCACTTCAGCGGGATCAAACACCTGTCCCCAAGTGGTCTCGATGTTGACAACATCCGCTCCGTAACGTTCAGCTATTTCCGTAAGAAGATGCCCGAAACGTCCGTAGATCGGGATCAGAACCCGGTCCCCAGGTTCGATGATGCTGCAAAGAACAGCTTCAATACCTGCCCGTGAGGTGCCGTCAACCGGGAATGCCCAGTGATTCTCCGTCTGGAAGAGCTTCCGGAGCATCTCCATGGTTTCATTCATGATGTTCGTGAACTCCGGGTCAAATTGTCCCAGGATGGGAGTGCTCAAGGCGCGCAACACCCGCGGTTCGGCTTCGACAGGACCTGGTGTCATAATGGTTCGCAGCGAAGTATTGAGATCCTTGTACATTTTTATTATTCCTCCGTTTCATAGCCTAATTGATAAAGCAATTCAATGAGTACTTTAATGCCAGTTTCCAAATCGTTAATGGAGGTATGTTCCAAAGGCGAATGACTGATTCCCCGGTGGCTCGGCACGAAAATGAGTGAAGTCGGGCAAAAAGGGGCAAATACTTGTGAATCATGACCTGCTCCGCTGGCCATCCGTTTATGGGGAATACCAAGATTTTGGCAAATACTTTCCGCTTGATTGGTCAACTGTATATCCATTTCAACCGGACGGGCGTCCATCCATTTGTCAATGACAATGGACAAATCCCGCTCTTTGGCGATGTTGCGAAATTCCTGTTCAAATTGTTCGGAGAACTGATCTAGAATTGTACCGCTTGGATGTCTTACATCCACGGAGAAAGTGACTTTGTTGGGAATCACATTCGGTATATTCGGCTCAATCGAAAATTTGCCCACAGTCGCAACGAGAGGGGCACCTGTCCGGTCAGTAGAATCCATCAAATATTGCACCATCTGGCTTGCACCTCTTAAGGCATCTTTTCTTAAGGCCATAGGTGTGGTGCCCGCATGGTTTGCTTCTCCTGTCAATACGACGGTGTATCGCTTTTGTCCGACAATTTGCTCGACAATTCCAATGCTTTTCTGCTCATGCTCCAGGATGGCACCCTGTTCGATGTGCAGTTCAATAAATGCCAAAACATCGTCCCGATTTGCAGGTTTATGGGAGCCGTTTCCAAAACCCGCATCCAGCATGGCTTTCTCGAATCCGATGTCCTGTGCATCTTTCAAGTTTTGAATTTGACTGTAGGACGCTGTGCCGGTAATACTGCCTGAACCCCAGTATGTATAAGGGAACCGGCTGCCTTCTTCTTCGCACAGGGAGACGACTTCGAGGTGCTTCCGGGGAGGACCATAGGTATCTTTCAGATATTGCAGAGCAATCAACCCGGCAATAATTCCATAGGCACCGTCATATTTTCCGCCGTTTTTGACGGTATCAACATGGGAGCCTGTCAGAATGGAACCTGAACTTTGCTGGTTTGCTTCCAATCTTCCGTATAAATTCCCAACATCATCGAAAAAAACATGCAGTCCGATTTCTTCCATTTTCTGTGCTAATGCAGACTGTGCTTCCAACCAAGAAGGTGTATATAAAAGGCGGGTTACTCCGCCGTTCGGATTCGCTCCAAAGGAAGCTAACCACCGGATCATTTTCTCGGTCCGCTTCGCCAGATCTGGAAGGGGGGCTAATGTGCTGTGCTGACTCAATCTGAATTCCTCCCGTCTTAGATCTTACCCATAGATAAAGGTAAGGCTGAGTTCAAATTACAAATGACGCATTTGATAAAGAATAACTTTATTTTAGTAGATTCAATTCACTGAGTCATTGTATAATTTGAATAAAAATTGTCTATTTTATAGTGTGATATAAACAATGGTGGAGATAGGTGATTCAGATGAAAATGGCGGATGTCATGAGGGTGACTCTGCTTAAAAATGCTAAAATTGCTGCAGGAGAGCTCGGGATGACAAGAGAAGTGGAAAGTGTCAACATGATGGATGCTCCTGACATCATTCATTTTTTGAAACCGCATGAGCTCCTTTTAACTACAGCCTTTGCCATGAAGGAAGCGCCTCATGAACTTGTGGAGCTGGTGAAGCAAATGGCCGAAAAAGGATGCGCAGGATTGGGGATTAAAACAAAACGATTTTTATCCGAAATTCCCGAATCGGTCCTTGAAGTAGCCGATGAACTGGCTTTTCCGATTATTGAAATCCCGGTCGATGCCGTACTGGGCGAAATATCGACTAATATCCTTAGCTGTATATTGGAAAAAAGAACGGATGAGCTCAGATATGCTCTGGAAACCC
The DNA here is from genome assembly GCF_022818495.1 of Fodinisporobacter ferrooxydans. Lineage (GTDB taxonomy): Bacteria > Bacillota > Bacilli > Tumebacillales > MYW30-H2 > Fodinisporobacter > Fodinisporobacter ferrooxydans. Next base: position 1,979,884 of record NZ_CP089291.1, read on the forward strand.
ATAAAAAATTCACCAATCTCATCATGGAAGGGAAAGGAACCGGGAGCATTATCGAAAGCCTGTCTATGCTTATGAAGAAGCCTGTACTCTTGCTGAACCACCGGTTGAATCTGTTAGCCCAATCCTATCCCAATCACCATCCTTCGTCTATCGACAAGGAAAACATGTATAACCGTATTAAACAATCGATCAAATATTTGCCCAAACAGATGGATGGATTGCTCAGTTTTTCCTTATACTCAACAGAAGAGCATTTCCGGCAAGCTGTAACTCTGTTTCCGTTCGAAATTTATCAGGAACAGCAGGGATTTCTGGTGGTACTCAGCATAATCGGCCAAGATCCGTTTTCGGTTCTGGCTGTCGAACAGGCAGCGAACGTGATCGGCTTTGATTTTATGAAGCAGCATGCTTTGGAGGAACATTCCAGACGGATTAAGAATGAGTTTTTTGCGGATTTTTTGGATGGAGATATTTCTTCCGAAGAAGAGATCATTAACCGGGGCAGACATTACGGCCTTCAAAAGATGCAGCCCTATATTTGTGTGATTGCCAAAATTGATGACAGTTCCAAGCTGTACAGCAAGAAGTTTGTACACAGAGAGGAACGGATTCGAAGATTTAAAGACAGGATTTATGAGTTGCTTGAAGATACAATGTCACGCAGAGTTGAGCAATATATTTTATTTACAAAGGGCGATTTTTTCGTTATGTTGCTCCCATTTACGACATTCAATGAAGATACGGAACAAGAAGTCGTAGGCTTGATAAGAATGATTCAGGACGAAATCTACGAGTCGCTCCAGGCAAGCGTGTCCTTTGGGATCGGGAACTATGCGGAACAATTGCCGGATATCCCCAACTGTTTTCAAAAAGCAACAGAAGCTCTGCGATCCGGATATCAATCGAAGAAAAGCAGGTTTATTCAGACCTATCGGGTCAAGGAACTAACTGAAATGTTGCGAATGATTCCATACAAAAATCTGAAGCAGTTTTATAATAATACCTTAAAGGAGTTAGCCGACTCCACGGATCGAGAGAAATTGGATCTAATTCAAACATTGGCCGTATATTTGGAAAATCACTGCCAAATTGCGGAAACGGCAAAACAGCTTTATATCCACCGTAATACGGTGGCCTACCGGCTGAACAAGTGCGAGGAAATCCTTGGCAGAAGTCTGAGAGATCCGAATGAAACACTGCGGCTTCGAATTGCGTTGATTGTTGGTTCGCTGCTTTAGCTCCGGATGTTTTATATTGATGAATACTGGTGAAAAATCCGTTTCTAAAAGCCATTGATTGGGGCTGGGAAATTGACCCGACAGGATTGCGAATCAGCTTAAATAAACTTTATGACCGTTATCAGGTACCTTTATTCGTTGTAGAAAATGGGTTAGTCGCCTATGACGAAGTAGAGAAAGACGGTTCGATTCATGATGACTATCGCATTGACTATCTTCGTGAACACATCAAAGCAATGGGTGAAGTAATTGAAGATGGTGTTGAATTCATGGGCTATACAAGCTGGGTATGCATTGACTTGGTTAGTGCTACTTCAGGGGGAGTTCTTGAAACGCTACGGTTATATTTATGTTGATAAACATGACGATGGCAGCGGCACATTAGAACGTAAGAGGAAAAAGTCATTCTTCTGGTATAAAGATTAATTGCAACAAATGGGGAAAAACTGTAAAGTCGATGGAATACTATTCTAAATTGCTGCTATCATTTATATGTGTTAATTCAAGCAATAAATGGTTTGTCAACAGAAAACATCCTATGAATTTAAAAAGGTAATGCTTTTATTAAGAAATGAGTCAAGACTGAACGAATTGTATGTGTGGCTTGGGGGAATTTGCTTTGACAGAAATATAAATGTGAAATATACTTAAAATATCATATATACAACATTTATCATACCGATATAATTTAACTTTGAATATTGTATTGCGAATACGAAATGAAAGGGGATATTTGAATTGGATTTGCCAAAAATAGATAATTCGAATTTATGGGATAAAACATATAATGTCTTAAAAGATAAGATAATTCGTCGGGGATTTAATCCGAATCAAAAGTTGTCTATTCAGGAGTTAGCAGAACAGCTGGGGGTAAGTAGAACGCCCATTCGCGACGCCTTGAATCGTTTAGAAACGGAAGGATTGATAAGAACTATTTCTAAGGTTGGAACTTTTGTTCGTGCTATAGATGTAAATGATGTTATCGATATAATGGATACACGTCTTATGCTCGAATTTTGGGTTGTTGATAAATTGCATACTTTATCTAAGCATGAATTGAATGAAGCGATAAGAAAAATGGAAGATATATTAGAACAAACCTCTAAATTAATCGAAACACCTTCATTAAACTCTTTTCTTGATGCCGATTATAACCTGAAATTTCACATTGAATTTATTAAGCTTGGGAAAAATAAGAATAATATAGATATTTATCAAAAGGTTATGGAGTACCGTTTTTTAGCAATGGAATCTTCGCTTATTTCCAAGGATATGGTTCTCACAGCCATTGAACAGCATTCTTCTATTGTTGACGCTTTAAAGGAGGGAGAAATAACCCGTCTAAAATATCTTATTAAAGTTCATTTAGATGATTCTAAAGAAAAGTTGATAGATAAAATACAGAAAAACGGTGGAACTATCTAGCACAAATGTTTGTAATATATGTCAGTTCTTCCTGAAATACCTTGTCTAAAAATTTTTCTTGTTTGGATGTAGTCTCCAAGGCACACAGTTGGGCGGCATTAAGACTTTGATCAGTTGGCGGAAAGACGACGTAATCTCTTCGCGTAGAACGTAAGATAAAGCATATTGACCAGAAAATTTTGCTAGTGTAATATATATTATATGTTGTATACAACATATAAGTTTCAGGTTTGAAAATTGGATGAAATTCAATTATTTTGTAACGTTTACCCTAAAACATAAAGGGGGATGGTTAAAAATAGGGCAATATTTATCCAATCTTACTTAAGGGGAGTACATCATTTCTTACTTAAGGGGGTTACATCATTAATAGACAAGAAAAATGTAAGGCAGACTTCCGAACTAATAATAGAAGTGAATCGTATCTTGTTGCAACGTCGATCTAGAAAGCGATTACATCCCGAGATACGATCAGCTGTTTTGGGAGGAAAGAATGAATTGGTGTTGACAAATAAATTAGGGGAGGATAAGTTGTGAAAAAATCATGGGCAATAGGGTTGAGTGCTTTAGTTATGAGTGGTTTAGTTACAGGATGTGGGCAAGCATCGGGTAGTGCCGCAACATCAAGTAATAAATCTCCTTCCAGTAATGAGCCTATCCAGTTATCGTTTTATGGGGGATGGACCGGAGGAGACGGTGCCATCATGAAAAAAATGATAAATGAGTTTAACCAGACCCACAAAAATATTCATGTAAATCTTACTCTACAACAATGGACACCGTTATTTAGTAAATTTTTAACCCAAGTGAAAGCTGGAAGTCCTCCTGATTTACTAGGTATGCACGCACCTGAGATAGCTGAATTTGCATCAATGGGTGTTTTAGACTCCAATATCTTTAAAGGATCGAAATATAAAGAAAAAGATTTTGTAACAAATGCTTGGAAAAATACATTCTGGAATGGTAAACAGTGGGCTCTTCCTCTTGATATGCATATGCAAGGTCTTATTTACAATAAGGATATGTTACAAAAAGCTGGTATCTCGACCCCTCCATCGACTGGAAATGAACTGATTCAAGATGCTATAAAATTGACTGTGGACGACCATGGTAAGCATCCTAACCAAGCTGGTTTTGATTCCAGTCATATCAAAACATACGGGTTAGGAATGCCAATGAATCATCTTGGGTTCTATATGTGGTATGGCTTATTATCGCAAGAAGGAGATCATCTGTTGGATTCACAGGGGAAAAATGTGATATTTAATCAAAATAAAGGGAATTCTGCCTGGAGTTTTTTAGAGGATTTAATCTATAAATATCATGTGGTTCCTACGGGTGAGTCATCCCCTCTCAATGATTTCCAAAAGAAACAGGTTGCTATGGTGATCGACGGAGCATGGAATCTTCCGGATTATCAAGATTCAGGGTTAAATTTTGGGACTGCACCGTTCCCTCAGGTCTTCGACACCAAGGCAGTATGGGGAAGTGGACATGTGCTGACGATTCCAAAACAGAAAGATAAATCACGTGAAGAGGCTGCTCTTACTGTTGCTACTTGGATCGAGGGCCATGCATCTGAATGGGCAAATTCTGGCAATATACCTGTCTTAAAGACTGTACAAGACAAAGTGAAATCACTGCCGGGCCGTGCGGCATTTGTGAGTATGTTGCCATATGAAAAAATGTTGCCGGCTATTAAACAGGAAGCGCAAGTTTTTTCTGCAAAGGCCCCAAGCCCGATTTTGGAGGCAGCACAAAGTGCATTTTTATCAAATAAGAATCCTGACGAAATTGATAAAGCTTTGAAACAGTCAATTCAATCTTTAATTTCTACTCCGTGAGAACAGTTTGAATAATTTTTAGTATGAAATGAAAAGGATTTAATTTTAAAAAGTATACAATATAGTTTCCAAAATCACAATTTTTGACGTTGGCGTTTTTCTACCAAGTTGCCTTGCTTCCTTCTTCCACACGTTTAACAACTTTTTTTGAACCAAGGTAGAAGAAGGACCAGGACTTAAAAGTTGGGGAAGGAATTTGTGAAAAACGCCAATGTAGTTTATTGCAATGTTAAAGTGTTTGTAATCTTTTCGTTTGTATACATTGCAATAAACTTCCGAGGAGAATACTTATGAACAAAGGTCAATGGAAAATAGGGTTAGTATTTTTGTTACCTTTTTTAGTAATGTTTTTTCTTTTTAAGCTTGGACCTGCACTAGCGGGATTATTAGCTAGTTTATCGTCCTGGAATCTTGTTGGAAATCCTCATTTTGTAGGACTTAAAAACTTTTATGCGTTGCTTAGGGATCTATTGTTTTGGACATCCGTACGTAATACTTTGTATTTTCTTGTACTGACGGCTCCTGCTCTAATTGTTGGTGGATTACTCTTAGCAGTTTTACTAAATCAGCCGATTCCGGGAAAAGGTATTGCTCGCACAGCAATTTTCACTCCATATATCGTAATGTCAACAGTTGTGGGTGTTATTTGGAACTGGTTGTATGATACGCATTTTGGATTGCTTAATTATTATCTTGGAGTTTTTGGCATTAAACCTATTCCATGGTTAACTGACCCTCGATGGGCGATGATTGCTATTTCAATTACCACTTTTTGGTGGTTAGTTGGCTATAATATGATAATTTTCCTTGCGGGACTTCAAGAGATTCCAGCTGAAATATATGAAGCAGCGACAATAGATGGCGCTAATTCATTTAACAAATTTATTCGAATTACCATCCCATTATTAAAACCTAGCATATTTGTGGTGATTATGCTTACGTTGATTAGCTGTATTCAAGTTTTTGATCAAGTATATGTGATGACTGGCGGTGGTCCAGACAACTCGACAATGACGATCGTCCAGTACCTTTACGTGCAAGCGTTTCAAAATTACAACTTAGGATATGGAGCGGCAATTGGAGTCGTAATTTTCCTTTTCCTAGCTATAATTGGATTGCTCCAAATGTATGTTACTCGCGAAAGGAAGGCAATTCGATGAAAAAAGTGCAATGGATTTCTTTTGTGGCCGCATATCTTTCTGGAATTCTATTTTTATTACCACTTCTGTGGACACTAGTTTCAGCATTTAAACCTGAGAGTAGCATTATGAGCTATCCTCCTGAATGGATTCCACGATCGATTACAATGGTGAATTTTTCTGAGGTACTACACAAGTTTGCTTTCATGAGGTGGATCTTGAATAGTTTCGTAGTAGCGAGTTTGTCAACTATCGGTGTAATTATTATCGATTCCCTTGCGGCATATGCACTGGCACGTTTACACTTTGCCGGTCAAAAGATATTGATGGTGGTCATAGTATCTATGTTATTGGTGCCAACTCAGGTGGATATTATTCCTCTCTTTCTGTTGTTTTCTAAAGTACATCTGACCGATACCTATATGTCTCTGATCTTTCCGACATTAGCTCACGTGACAGGCGTTTATTTACTTACACAGTTTTTCCGACAAATACCTGTTGAGCTTGAAGAGGCAGCAAAGATAGATGGATGTGGTTTCTTTCGGATGTGGATTCAAATTATACTCCCAATATCGAAACCTATCCTTTCCACTGTCGCGATTATAACGTTTGTATTTAGTTGGAATAACTTCTTATGGCCATTAATCGTAACGAATTCAGATGCGGTCAAGACACTTCCTGTTGGAATCGCACAGTTTATGGGTGCGTCTAGTGGTTCGAATGGTTCTGCTCCACAATATGGTATAACCTTGGCGGGGGCGTTAATGGCAACTGCACCCAGTATTATAATATTTTTTGCATTACAGAGATTCTTTGTTCGCGGGATATCTTCTGCAGGGATTAAGGGTTAATAATCTGCCATCTAAGTCAATTGCTTTGTTTAATCGGAGTCATTTACATTTACGGTTCATACTCCGGTTCTATTCCTTGGTATCGACTCATGTACATTGGTTGGGCCCCTGCAAGGAGGCGGAAAAGTATGAGGACAATTGAAAAAGAATTTATTATTAAACAAAATCACGATTATTTCAATCATTGTCATGCTTCTACAATTGTTACTGAATCGTTTACAGAACGGACAAATTTGGCAGGGTCTAACTGAAGAAACACTCTGGGAAAATAATTTAACAAAGATATTCGAATGGGACGGAATCATCCAACCGACATTGTGGGAGTCATTACCTGGGCACATCCACATGCTGCTAAGAAGTACAAGGGGCAAGATATTTCGAAGCGACTCCAAGGATTATGGACAGACTTGGTGTATGGCATATCCTACTGATTTGCCAAATAACAATAGTGGCATTGATGTTGTAAAGTTGAAAAACGGACGATTGGCGCTTGTATACAATCCTATAACAGGTAATTGGTCTTCTAGAACACCGATTTCAATAAGCTATTCTTCTGACAATGGGTTGAACTGGACAGAGCCTTATCATTTGGAGACACAGGAAGGAGAGTTTTCTTATCCGGCTATAATCAGTGATGAAGATGACATTCATATTACCTACACGTACAATCGAAAAAACATAATGTATCAACATATCTGTGAATTGGTTTGGCGATAGTTTGTGAGAATGATTTTTGTGTACTATTAAAAAATTAAAATTACCATATATACATCATATATGATGTTTAGCTGATCAACCAGCTTTAGAGGACTATTAGGAGGAATTTGTTAAATGCTTAAACCTGCAGGCATAATTCCAGCGATGATTACACCCTTTACGAAAGAACAGGAGATAAATGAACCGGGACTTCGCCAGTTAGTTAACAGATTAATCAAGTCTGGTGTTCATGGATTATTTTGCTTTGGAACAAATGGAGAATTTTTTTCATTAACTTTTGATGAAAAGGTCCAAATTGCCGAAATCGTTGTTGACGAGGTAAATGGACGGGTTCCTGTATATGTAGGAGCAGGGTGTATAAGTACCGCCGAAACCATAAAATTGTCTAATAAGTTGGAGGTTATCGGTGTAGATGCGGTTTCGGTCATTACGCCCTTTTTTCTTACTTATACGCAAAAAGAACTCATTAAACACTATCAATCCATTGCGGATACTACCAGACTTCCCATTGTTTTATATAACATACCTTCTCGGACAGGCAACAGCCTACAACCGAATACTGTAGCCGAGTTATCGAAAATATCGAATATCGTAGGAATTAAGGATAGTAGTGGTAGTTTTGACAATATTCTACGATATTTGGACCATGTCGATTCAGATTTCTCTGTGATGGCAGGAACGGATTCTCTGATTCTACCCACGTTAATGGCTGGAGGGAAAGGAGCCATAGCATCAACCGCGAATGTTCTTCCCAAGGCAGTTGTGTCAATTTATGAAAACTGGAAGCTGGATAATATTCATGAGGCGGAAAAAGCCCAAGATCAATTAAGAGCGCTTCGAGCGGCCATGAATTGGGGAACATTGCCGTCTGTGTTAAAGGAAGCAATGAATATCATTGGATTACCGGCCGGACCCACTCGTTCTCCGGTAGAAGCGCTTTCCGAAGAATCGCATCAAAAGCTAATAAAGGTAATGCAAAAATATATTGAAGATGGGATTATCATTGCACCTTAGAATCTTCTTAAAACAATGAAAGAAAAAGAGGGGGTAGTAAGCGATGCGTACCATTCATGTCGATGATATCAAGGATACTGTAGCCAGATTGTGCTGGGAAGCATGTTATTATTTACCATTCGATATTCTTGATAGTTTCAAAAAAGCGGAACAAAGAGAAGTTTCTCCTTTGGGAAAATCAATTCTAAATCAATTAATTGAAAATGCTGAGGTTGCTGCCACAGAACATATGCCTTACTGTCATGATACTGGATTGGCTGTCGTTTATGTAGAGGTGGGACAGGAAGTGTACCTTACAGGAGGCTCTTTTCAGGAATCCATTCACGCGGGGGTAAGAAAAGGCTATCAGGAAGGGTTTTTGCGTAAATCAGTGGTTGGAGATCCTTTGCTTCGCGTCAATACCAATGATAACACACCGGCTGTGATCCACACTGAGATCGTTCCAGGGGATCAAGTTAAAATCACTCTTTTACCCAAAGGTGGCGGAAGCGAGAATATGAGTGCCATGAAGTTTCTATTGCCCGGTGAAGGAGTAGAAGGAGTTAAAAAATTTGTAATAGAAACCATAGAAGCAGCAGGAGGAAAAGCCTGTCCACCTGTTATCGTGGGTGTTGGCATTGGCGGCAGTTTTGATAAGGTAACGGCCATTGCGAAGGAAGCTATATTAAGAGAAGTCGGTGTACATCACCATGAAACACATATTGCTGAATTGGAAAAAGAATTATTAGAAGAAATCAACAAGACGGGGATCGGCCCTCAAGGATTAGGAGGAGTCAATACGGCCTTGTGGGTGGCTGTAGAAACATATGCCTGCCATATTACCGCTTTACCAGTTGCTGTGAACATCCAATGCCATGCTGCCCGTAAAAAGTCGGCAGTGATTTAAAAAGGAAAGATGGGAAGAAAACATGGCCGAATATTATTGGGAAACGCCTTTAACCGATGAACAAATTCATCAGCTCCGAATTGGGGATCAGGTATATTTAACCGGTATCATTTATATGGCAAGGGATGCCGCACATAAGCGAATGGTGGAATTATTGGAGCAGCGTGAGCCGCTGCCCGTTGATCTTAGGCAGCAAATTATCTTTTATGCAGGGCCTTGCCCACCGAAACCAGGTCAAATCATCGGGCCAACTGCTCCTACCACTGCTTACCGAATGGATCCTTATGCTCCGGCTATGTTTGCCTATGGAGTTAAAGGAACGATCGGAAAAGGACCGCGTCGCGAGATTGTCAAAGAAGCGTGTAAAACATATGGGGCTGTTTCTTTTGCCGCCATCGGAGGATTGTCCGCCATTTTAAGCAAATGTATTAAGGTAGTTGAAATTGTGGCCTATGAAGATTTAGGACCAGAAGCCATTCGGAAATTGGAAGTCGTGAATTTTCCCGTGTTGGTTGCTTACGATGCGGATGGGCAAGATTTATATGAACAGGAGATTCAGAAATATCGGCGTTGAAGTAATGCGCATGGATAATTGTCATGAGGAGGAACTGTCTTGAAAAATTCTAAAGAAAAAACAATTGATATGAATGAAGGCAAACTATATCAGGTTCCGACAGACTCTGAAAGAGTGGAAGCATTATTGCCAACCTTTTGTGTACAAAACCATGCATCAAACATTATGCCTTTAAAAAATGGAGATCTTTTATGTGTATGGTTTTCGGGGACACAAGAAGGAATACCAGATATATCAATTTATATGTCAAGGTTTAATAAAGGAGAGTCGGAGTGGTCAACTCCTGTAAAACTATCGGATGATCCCACGAGATCAGAACAAAATCCCGTACTCTTTTCAACTCCGGATGGAAAACTATGGATCCTATATACTGCACAAAAGTCAGGCAATCAAGATACGGCAGAGGTTAGATACCGTATTTCTCATGATAATGGTTATACATGGGGAGGGATACAGACTTTATTTGATATCCCAGGTATCTTTATACGCCAACCCATTGTAGTTTTAGACAATGGAGAATGGCTTCTGCCGGTGTTTTATTGTAAAACATTATATGGTGAAAAATGGGTCGGTGATAATGATTACAGTGCAGTGAAAATTTCCAATGATGAGGGAAAAACATGGAGGGAGTATGAAGTTCCTAACAGTATCGGATGCGTCCATATGAATGTAGAAAAGCTGTCAGATGGTACTTTATTGGCCCTTTTTCGAAGTCGCTGGGCGGACAGAATATATGTCAGCAGGTCAAGGGATAACGGTAAAACATGGACGGATCCGGTTCCTACGGAATTGCCAAATAACAATTCGTCTATACAATTTACCAAACTAAGCAATGGACACCTGGCCCTTGTCTTTAACAACATGAATGCAGATAACTGTACGGAGCGTAGGACTTCATTATACGATGACATTGAGGATGAGGAAGATAGAGAAAATATTGTTATGGAGCAAAGTAATGTCGATAAAAAGAAGGCATTCTGGGGAGCGCCAAGAGCACCGATGTCAATCGCTGTTTCAGAAGATGAAGGAAAGACATGGCCCTTCATAAGAGATATAGAAGTAGGCGATGGCTATTGCATGACTAACAATTCGAAGGAAAAATTAAATAGGGAATACTCTTATCCATCTGTAAAGCAAACACCTGATGGGAAAATCCATATAACATTTACCTATTTCAGACGGTGGATTAAGTATGTATGTATTACTGAGGATTGGATTAAAGCTTGATAAGTTCTTTACAAAGTTATGCAATTTGGCAATTTATTTTGCTGGCTAGCAACACTATTTGTTTATTCCATATCTATAGCTATAATTAATATATGAATATGGTTATGAAAAAGGGAGGTAAATGTCTTGTGATGCAACTATACAAACTGCCTTTCAATCCGATCTTATAACGGATGGCCATACATGGATCGATATGTTGGAGAAACGGAACATGATGCCTTATCTGTTTGATGTCGTTGATGGAACGCATCTTGCCCACAAAGCCATCAGAGAACACATTGATCGGGTTGGACAGGTGATTTATGTCAGGTCCATTAAGTAGTCTAATTGCGGACGGGATTTTTAAAGGACTCAAGGAAGCGAAAACGGAGATTGGTTATGGTACATCAGAAGCCCGCCTGCGTATATCGAGAGACGAAGTGGATGAATATGCAAGGAACATGTACTACGCGATGAAAAACACTATTGAATAATATGAAAAAACACAATTAAATAAGATGGAAAAACGCAACTTGGGGCTCATGCATATATTGATACAACGACATCCAATGCAGCTGAAGTGTTAAATAAACTTGGCATAGCACGCATGATTTTGGCTACGGCCCCAAGTAGCGAGGCGATTTCTACTCTCGCATGCTCGTCGATGAATTTTTACCGTTATGAATCGAGAGCGACCTGCACCTGCCATAAAAGTTTTCTTCGACTCAAAGATTCATGCTACAAATTTTTCGGAATTTTCTTCTTGCAATCCGCTTACCGTGTGATTTAACTCTTATCTCCTTGCGTATAAAATAACAATAAAAAACAAAAAAGATCGTGTGCTGAAAAGGGACAGATACTAATATATAAGATATTTAAGCCGGAAATTTACTAAGGCAGTTAAGAATGCCAATTAGATCAAGTATAAAACGAGGGATTATTTCATATCATGATTTAATTTAAATTTTTAAATACTCTTCTGCCTTCTTGGTGAGATTTTGCTGCTAATTCATTCATTTCCGTTAATCGGATGACATCTTCCTTTTTGATGTCAGTCTCTGTATCATGAATAATTGATTCTATCCATTGAGTAAACGCCATTGGTTTTCTTTCAGGTAATTGAGGTTCAAACCATTGGCCGTCATGAATCCTTGTGCTTCTTATTTTTACATGGCTATCTTCAATACGAATCGTTCCTTCCGTTCCAAAAATCTCCAGGATAAAGGGGCACTTTCTGGTTACAAAGGATGCTTCCAATATCCCTATGGCACCAGATGTATATTCAACGAATACGACAGAGTTATCATCTACCTTGTCATTTTTAAATTTACTTAAATTGGCTGAAACATGTTTAACTTCTCCGCCCAAACGGTTCGTTATATATATGGGATGCGCTCCAAAATCGACGAAAGCTCCGCCGCCGCACAGTTCTTCATCAAAGAAGGATTCCGGCAACCACCCATTGGGATTATTTTCAGCAGGCAATGCGCCATCATGAGCAACCTTACATCTCAAAGTATTAACTTTGCCAACCAGCCCGCTATGGATAGCCTCTTGCGCATACAAAAAATAGGGTTCCATAAGTCTAGGCAGTGAAACCATAAGTTTCACATTGTTTTTTTCTACAACTTCATAGATAGCATTGCAATCATGAACAGTAAAAGCCAGAATCTTTTCGGTGAATATGTGTTTGCCGGCCATTGCAGCGCGCGAAATGATTTCTTTATGCATAACTGTGGGTGCAGCCACTATTACCGCATCGATTGAGCGATCATTGAATATGTCCGCTATTTGTGGCTCAAAACGAACTCCGAGTTCCCTGGCCCATTGCATGCCTCTTGCTTCCTTTTCATCCCAGACCTTTACAATTTCTACATTCGGATTCTCCTTTGCATATCCCGCATACTCATCGGCATGTACATGCCATCTGCTTAATAAAGCTACTCGTAACATAACTTTACACCTCTCTTGTTAAAGAGGATGTTCAAAAAGTAGTCAAAACTCCACGGCGGATTGCTTTGCCGAATCCCAAAAAGCTTTGCTTATGCACCAAACACGTACACTCCGTCGGCTTTTCGTGCTTCGGCTTCGCACTCCTTGTGTCTTACTTGACCACTTATTGAACACGCACTCAATTGGAATTTACGTAGACCCTTCCTTTCACTTAAAAGCAAGTATATCATGAAACTTGACAGGTTGCATTCCGACTTTTCCACCGATGTCCGCGCCTTGACAGGATGTTCAATAAAGGGTAAAATCCTTTTTGTAAATCATTACCCGCGATATCATAAATGTTGAAAATAAAGTTCGGATCGTTGCAAATAAAGGTGAATACAAACAAAGCTGAATACAAACTGAATATCCTTAGGTAGACTACTCAAAAAACCGATTTTGGTTAGTTGACAGTAAACCGACAATTTTCAGAATTTAATGGTTTTCACAATGGCCGTTAAATTTTGGACTTGTCGGTTTTTTTGTTGGGAAAATACGAGAGCAACACAATAAAAGGAAAAACACAGAAGAAAAAAGCCAAATGAAAGCAATTCGTGTTGCCAACTTGTTTTACATTGCTTTCCGTATTGGATCAAAAATTTTAGCAGTTGCGGGTATATCCTTTTGATGGAGGGGTGCTGGATGTTCATTCCGTTGAATTTTTTGTTGCTGCCGGCAGCGTTTTTTGTGTCGCTAGCGGTTTGTGCGTTTAGCGCGCTGATCCTGTTGCATCCACGTATTTCTTTGAGTTTTGTTCGCATTCATGTCGGTCTATGCGGGCTGCCTCCGCTGGTTGCCCTCTTGTCTCTTGTCACGAACCATGGGAATGGGATGTTTGGCCCATGGCGCTTTGATCCCCTTGCATGGCTGACGGTTTTGTTTGTCCTTACAATCGGTTTGATCGTGCAGCGCTATTCCGTACGCTATTTGCTTGGCGACCGCCATTATCGAAAATACTTTGCGCTCTTGACACTTACCACGGGTGCCGTTTCAGTTGCCTGGTCAAGCAATGATCTTCGCCTTCTGTTGGCGTGCTGGGGTGCTACACTTCTGGGGCTGACATTGCTCATAGGGTTAAATCGAGAGTGGCAAGTGGCCAGAACCGCGGCCGTCCTTTCTGGCCGACTGTATGCACTTAGCTGGCTGGTTTTGTTGACGGCGCTAACCTGGCTTGCGCAAGTCACGGGACATTGGCAGTTATCCCTTGTGTTTGCCAAAGGCGGACTGGCGCATTTGGGTTCATGGGAGAGAACCGGCATATGCCTGCTATTGATCGTTGCTGTTGCGATTCCGGCGGCACAATGGCCTTTCCAACGCTGGTTGCTGGACTCTGTAGTTGCCCCAACGCCCGTCTCCGCAGTGATGCATGCGGGTTTGGTGAATGCCGGCGGAATTCTTCTGACGCGTTTCGCGCCGCTTTTTAACGGCGGTTTGTCCCAGGTGTTTTTGATGGTTCTCTCTGGTATTTCGGTCTTGCTGGGGACTGGAATTATTTTGGTCCAAGTCGACTATAAACGACAGTTGGTAGGCTCCACGATTGCACAGATGGGATTTATGCTGATTCAGTGTGCATTAGGCGCTTATTTGGCGGCTATTATTCATGCCGTGTTGCACGGTCTGTTCAAATCCGCTCTTTTCTTACAGGCTGGCTCAGCCATACATCACAACCAGCCAAAGATGGGCGCGACACCGCTCTCGTCATTTTTATGGATCATGACGGGCGGTGTTCCGGGTCTTTTAGCGGGGATTGGTTTTTGGTCAATTGACAATGGAGGGGTTTATCAATGGATTAGCGCTCTAATCTTGGTGGGATCTGTGTGGTTTGCCTGGATACAACTCGTGGCTTTTGGTTACGGGCGCATCGGGCGGATTGCGGGAATTTCCCTATTGGCTGGAGCGGCAATCGTATTCGGCATCGTCCATGACGCTTTTTACGGGTTGTTGCACGAAACCGTCCGGCAAGGAATCGAACCACCCACATCAGCAGTCGTTTTGGTTCTTTTCTTATTGTTGTCAAGCGGAGCGATAGGTGTTTGGGTATCCCGCCGCCATTCTGCCCCTTTTGCCGTACTCTACTTGTGGCTTGTCCGATTGGGCGAGACCCATCGCGATTTGGTCGAAAGTCATCCGAAGCATCTTGGATTCAGTCTGTCTCAAGGAGGGAGCAAGCGATGAATGGAACGTTGACATTACCCGATCAATCCGAATTGCAAAAGGAAATTTTGCCGTCTGATTCCTTTCGTCTTGACATTGACCTTAATCCTGAACCTGATCGGAATTCCGGTCTTGATACTGGCGAGTTGGTGAAGGCCGCCAGCCGAGTCATCGCACCGCTTGGACCGATTGCCACGTTTGCGGCGCGCCACCCTTGGCAGGGACTGGAAGAACAGTCATTTGAACAGGCGGCTCGCTTTCTCAAAGAGATTCGTGGCGTGGATCTGTATCCGAGCGTTTCCATGTTGAAGGCTGCGAAGAATCGGGGCGAGATCGATCCGGATATTCTGGAAAAAGGATTGCAACATTGGCTTGATTTGCAGCCTCTTGATTTGCCAAGGGAGGTTGCGGAGGGATTTTGCCGGGCTGCACTGCAACTGGATGAGTTGCCGCCCCGTCTGTCGGAAGCTACTGAGTTGAAGAGTATCGCAGAGAAACTGAGTGGATTGAAATGGCAGATAAACGAGAAGCGTCCAATCCAGACATGGAGCATGCGTTTGGAAAGGCGAGTCGGCGAGAGGGTGGCCCAAGATCTTGATCGCCACGTAATCAAATGGTGCAAGTTGTTCTTGGATCGATCCCAGGCGGCCTGGTCGCTGCCAAATCGCGAGGAAGGTTTCTATCGCGCCTGGCGCCGGCTTGTTCCCTACGACCCGGCACTTCGTCGTTCGCTGCGCCGGCGATTAAAAGATTGGCCGCAAGAGGCAGATGCCGCTCTAAAAGAAGCGTTGTCGGCACTTGAAATCCCGCAGGAGCAGATTCAAAGCTATCTTGAGGCGCATTTGCTTTCCTTGCCGGGGTGGGCGGGAATGATGCTTTGGCACTCGCAACATTCGGCTCAGGAACATTTCCTTCTAACAGAATATTTGGCTGTCCGGATTTCCATGGAGTGGGTCTTGATTCAACCGTATCTGCCCTTGTCAGAGCAAAAATCTGAGGATACGCCGCATTTGGTTCCATTGGTTGCGGCGTGGACCCATTGGGGTGACATGCCGATCGAAGCTTGGTCGCAGCTATCTTCATCCGAACAAAAAGGACGTTTGGCTCTCGCGCATCGGTTTGATGACTCCCTCCGCAAACGCCTCTGGCTGGAAGCCTGGGAGCAAACATACGAAGAGCGATTAAAAGAGATGATCACGTCAAAACAGCTTGTATCTGATGAGGGAAAGCATGTGTTGGCGCAATTTGCATTTTGTATTGATGTGCGTTCCGAACCCTTTCGCCGCAAGCTTGAAGAAGCCGGTCCTTTTGAAACGTATGGAGTTGCCGGCTTTTTCGGATTGCCGATCGAGATACGTGAACTTGGCGGCGAACATGGGCATCCCTCCTTGCCGGTTATGCTTAAACCGCAGCACCAAGTAAATGAGTCTTCTTCCGAGTTTCAATTCATACAATATCAACAACGTCGACAGGCAGTACATGCAATCAATCGTACGTTTCAGTCGATGAAACAAAATCTGCCGACCAGCTTATTGCTGCCGGAGGTAAGCGGCCCATGGCTTAGCTTGCAAATGTTGGTGCGCAGCTTTTTTCCGCGTGGCGGAGGGCGGGTTTTCCGCCGGATCCGGCAAGCATGGCTGCGTAAACCGGCTACGGAACTCTCGCTGGACCGCGTGTGTACGGAAAAGGAATTGCCGATCGGCTTTTCTGAAGACGAGAAAGTGCGCTATGTACGACAAGCCCTGAAAATGATGGGACTGACTGATCATTTTGCTCCATTCGTGGTGATTTGCGGGCATGGAAGCCACAGCACCAACAATCCCTATGCCGCCGCATTGGACTGTGGCGCTTGCGGAGGAGTGTCGGGCGCTTTTAACGCCCGGGTCCTGGCAACTTTGTGCAACCTTCCAAAGGTAAGAAAGACTCTTGCAAAAGAAGGAATCTCCATTCCGGAAGACACGGTTTTCGCGGCGGCCGAGCATATAACGACAGGGAATGAATTGCGTTGGCTGTATGTGCCCAAACTGTCCGATGCGGCTCAAGAAGCATTTGACCGAATCCAGGCCGTGTTGCCAAAAGTTCGTTATAATGTAAACGAAGAGCAATTGATGAAATTGCCCCGTCTCGGTTCCCGTTTTGAAAAACCGGAGACGGAGATGCAACGCCTGGCGGAAGATTGGAGCGAGGTGCGTCCGGAATGGGGGCTGGCGCGTAACGCTGCATGTATCATTGGTGACCGCCGGCTTACAAAGGATTGCAATTTGGACGGGAGAGCCTTTCTGCACAACTATGACTGGTGGAAGGATCATGACGGGACTTTGCTTGCCGGCATTATCGCAGGGCCGGCAACGGTGGCCCAATGGATAAACCTGCAGTATTACGCATCGACCGTTGCGCCGAATTATTATGGCAGCGGGAATAAAGCTACCCAAACCATTACTGCCGGTATCGGCGTCATGCAGGGAAACGCAAGTGATTTGCTGGCCGGACTTCCCTGGCAGTCCGTCATGAAATCGGATCAAGAGGCGTATCATGCTCCGTTGCGGTTGCTGGTGCTCATCGAAGCGCCACGGGAGTATGTGAAACGATTGTTAAATCAGGATCCCTCGTTCCGCCAAAAAGTTCAAAACGGATGGATTCGGCTTGCGACCATTGATCCTGAAGGATACTGGGAGAGTTGGTCATAACTGTCACACATGAAAATTAAAACGGTTAAAAAAGGAAAACGTCACTATGAATAAATCAAAAGGCATGTTGGAATCTGAAATCAGCAAAGCTTTAACCCAATGGGAGAAAGAATATCTTGGACGCGGTTCTCTGACTGTCAAGTCGGATATTTTGCGGGATATGATTATTGTTACTTTGCGCGGCATATTGACACCTGCCGAATATTCACTTTGTAAAGATAAAGATGGTCTGCTGTCTATAAAAAATACCAGAACCAGTCTGGTGGAATCAGGCATAGAAGATCTAAAGGAAATTATTTTAAATATAACGGGTGAAGAAATCGTGAGTTTTCATACCGATCTTAGCACACGTACCGGAGAGCGAATCATAATTTTTAGACTTTCGAGTGATTTGTCAAGCAAATTTTTATAAAATGAGGAGGTAAGTTGATGGATTCCGATGAAAACAAAAAAGTGCTGTTTGTGATCGGAATGGATCACGATCCGGAACAATTCTTGCGGCAAGTGACCCATATTCATTCAGAAAACATCTTGCTCTTGCAAATTTACGGACCAGAGATTTCTCAATCCTTTAGTGACCTCATGCGAGACATCATCATTGCTGTTTATCAGGAAAATGCCGAGGAAATTTTTGTTGTCGGCACGGCAGATGATCGAAAAAAACCGGTCGATGCACAAGATTTGCTCAATAAAATATTTGAGAACGAAGGATTACAGGAGAACATACAGACAGTGGAGTATTTGTTTAAGAATTGCACGCCGGAATTCCCTGGCGTTACTCTGAGCGAATGGCTGGAGGGAAGCAAAACTTCAACCGAGGGCATACGGAAAAGTGTCGAAATCATTCGTCATCATCCGCTGATGCCGTCTTATGTTCGGGTTCAGGGATTACTAATGAACAAGGAGAATGGACAGCTATCAGAAATCGGCGTTTGCTAAGCAACCATTCCAGTTTAATGAACCCGGGAAATTGCACCTACCAGGTCGTGTCGAATTTTCCGGGTTTCGTATCGATCGTGGCATTGGGTTGAGTTAAGACACTTGCAAAATCCCCAAGCTGCTGCATTTTGGATTGCTTAATGAATATCCCGCTTCTTCGTAATGACGATTGAGGCAATCAGGAAAATCACAAACGTCGGCATGAGCAAGCTCCATTCATCCATTCGTTTTTCTTTGACGCCCATCATCCTGGCATTGTATAAAAGGTTTTCTTTCGCTGTCAGATTTGGATAAAAACCGGGATATTCAATTGTGACTCCAATACGCCTGAACAACTCTTTGCCGGGCTTTTCTTTTTTTGTCCAAATAGATAAATTGTTTTGACACTCGATAAATAGGTGTTTATCGCAAAATGGGAAAGGATTAAAAATGTCAGAGAAGAAAGCAGAAAAGAAAAAAGAGTGGCAATCAGAAGCTTTACACCAAGTTTCATCGTATTCCTCATTTATTTTCCAGTTTGTATCCTACACCCCAAATGGTTTTAATGTACTTTGGCTCTTTGGGATTCGGCTCGATTTTTTCCCGCAGCTTTCGAATATGAACCATTACTGTATTCTCGGAACCCAGAAAAGGCTCATTCCATACACGTTCATAGATTTGTTCAATACTAAGTACAATACCCTTGTTTCGAGCCAGTAATTCCAAAATAGCAAATTCTCTGCGGGTCAATTTTATTTCTTTGTCACCGACTGTTACTTCATGTGTCTTGAAATGGATGGTCAATTCATCCAGCGCCATTTTGTCATTACTTTCGGAAGGGCGATATCCTTGGAGCGCCAGATACCTGCGGAGATTCGATTTCACTCTTGCCACCAGTTCCATTGGGTTAAACGGTTTTGTAATATAGTCATCCGCACCAACGGACAACCCTTGGATGATGTCTATATCTTCGCTTTTGGCAGTCACAAAGATAATGGGGATATTTTTGCCGTCATCAATGACTAAAATGGTTTCCTTCGATATCACGAAACGCAAGCTCCTTCATATTTACCGCTTCCTATTGCCGCGGCCTGAAATCGGATCATTGGATACATCTACTTGTAACGATACCACAAAGATGGCAGCCATGCCATTTGTGTCAAATCAAGTGGCGTTTGATTTTTATTGTCCGTCTCTGATTAGACGATCATGTGGTTTTTGTGTGAAACGGTTGTATTTTGTAGTAGAATCAAATAAGAAGAAGCTGTTTTTTGAACACGCGCTTAAAGTGAAATAAGTAGGGCAGTCATATATAAATAGGACAGTCGCAAACGCCAATCATAGGTTGGATATCATATAAAACGAGGGGTCATTGTGTAAATATGAAAAAATTCGTACGGTTGCTTTTTGCCGGTTTGCTTACTGCTATCGTCCTCGTCTTGCTTTTGGTGCTGACTCCTATAAAATCTTCAAACGTCGTTGTTTTCCGGTCATTGCAAGATAAACAATCGATATATACCTTCACGAATCATCAGACAAAATCGCATCCTATCATTATTGAATTGCGAAAATTCCCCTTTCCATATAAAGCAATGTTGGCCATTTCCTCGGACGCGGATCATGAAACATTGCGCAAATTCAACTTAATCCATGAATTTTTAAATACGACACAAATGACTCCGATGGGTAGGGGAGTGGGTCTGGATATAGCTGATTCTTTCTTTATGTATAATGGCTCCGATTTGCATGCGTTCGTTGACGATCACCATACGCCGATCGGCAAAGAATTTACTTACTTTAAAGGTGTGGGCGATACCCGTTACGGAGCCAAAATCATCGATGCGTATATTCATGACGGCTGGCTGGACAGCATGCATACGTACGGAGATTTTAACATGAAAAACCACGCACAAACGAGATTTACAAGAAAACTTGCGGTCCAGGCAATCCAAGCGCTGCAAGCAGCCCATGACAAAGTAACCGTTTGGATTGATCATGGAAATCAATCCAATGTCGACAATTTCGGATCCTACGGTTTTAGTAGATTCTATAACTATCAAAAAGGGGCGCTTCCTCACTCGCCTTACTATCATACGGATCTGCTCATTCCCTATGGCATAAAATTTGTATGGACGGATCGCAATAGCAGCGTATTTGGACATCAAAGCATGATTTATCCGGTAAAGCTTCCGGATGGACGTGAAGTATGGGGATTTTGGCGTTACACCAACGGCAGGGAGAGACGTCCGGGAGTGATTCGGTGGCTGTGGAGCGTGGATGATTTGGCAAGACAACTTTCTCCCAAACATTTGCGTGCAATCATCGCGCATCATCAATATGCCATTTTGGCACAACATTTTTGTGCGGATAACACGGTATTGCCGCTGCCGCAGAATGCCAGAGACCGATTGCGGCTATTGGCGCGCGAGTATCATGATGGGAAAATTTTGGTCGCCCGTACAAGCCGATTGTTAAAATACAATGTGACGGAACGGTTCCTTCACTATTCGGTTGCACATAAAAACAACCAAAGAATCATTCATATTTCGGCTGTAAGGGACCCGGTTTTTGGCACCTTTACCCCGACGATTGACGATCTGCGCGGCATAACATTTTATACGCCTGACCCGGACAATACAATTATTGAAATCGGGAATACGCCCATTGCTCCAAAGTTCATTCAAAAAAATTCGGACGACGGCATTGCATCGAGCGTCAGTATAAAATGGTATAAACCTGATACTGCCAACTATTCACTCACACAACCTGGAGTTTGGTAAGAGATTTCGATAAAAATACACTTCAATAATAGAACATAAATAATGGGACATAAATATGTATGAAAGCAAAGCCACATGGCAATGATGGGTTTTAGATGGAATGGAGAGTGAAAACCATGTGGATGAACAATGTATCTTTAAGTCAGATACTGATGTGATTCCGCCGCCGCCTTCTTATCCAAATGAAGAATAGAAGAAAGCCAGCCCGAGCAGGCTGGCTTTCGATATGCGTGAAAACTTATTCGGTACATGCGCACTTCGTATCACTGCTTGCAAGGCAAAAAATTGGTTCTTGCATTAGAAATCGATTTCAGCATATAATACTTTGTAACCAAAACGTTTTGGATAAAAGGTTGGAATCATTGAAAACTGTTTTAGAGAAGGTTGCGAATGCTAGAAAAAGGTTGCTCGAAAAGAGCGGAAAAAGTAGCGGAAAGGACGGAAGCGACATGCCTGTGACAATACGGGACGTTGCCAAACAAGCAGGTGTCTCGATCACGACCGTGTCCCGGGCATTGAACGGTTATCCGGATGTGAGTCTGGAAACCAAGCGCAAAATCCATGAGATCGCCAAAGAACTGGGATATCAGCCCAGTACGTTGGCGCGCGGGCTGGTGATGAAGAAAACGCATTCCGTTGGTTTGGTTGTAGAGGACCTAAGCAAGTCGCGAAAAGGCCATCACTTTATGTTTGATATTTTGTGCGGAGTTCATGATCGTGCCAATGAGTTAGGGTATGATGTGATTTTGTTTACCGTATCTTCAGCCGAGCAAAGGGAAACATCGTATGCCGATTTATGCAAGGCGCGACAGGTTGACGGTGCGATTTTGATGGGAATTCGCCTGGATGATATCTATCTTCATGACATCCTTCAATCCGATATCCCGTGTGTGATGTTGGACGTTCCGTTTGTCGGTTCTGTATACGGCTCTGTTTCTTCAGAAAACGTGCATGGAGCAAAATCGGCCATGCGGCATTTGTGCAAACTTGGACATAAAAAAATTGGCTTTATCAACGGCCATCAACAGGCGGCCGTCAGCCAGGAGCGTTTTGAAGGATACCTGCAGGCGTTGGAAGAAGCGGGGATTGCGTTTGATGCACGTTATGTATATTATGGGAATTTTGAACAAATCGATGGCGAAAACGGCGTCAAGGAACTGGAATCCCGGGACCCGGAGATCTCCGCATACTTTTGTGCGAGTGATCTGATGGCATTGGGAGCGGTGAATTATTTGCGTTCGACCGGCCGCCATGTGCCCGCAGACGTATCTGTAGTGGGGTTTGACGGCATCGATTTGGCATTTATGACGTATCCGTCGCTTACCACCGTCGTACAAGATCGTTATGAAATGGGAAAACAGGCTGCGAATTTGCTTGTCGGAATTTTGAACGGGGAATCGGGCAAACGGATCGTCTTGCCGGCCTATTTGCATGAAGGCCAGTCAACGGCTGCGGCTCCTCAAACCATCAGGATGTCTGGCAATTGCATGTAAAATCTTCGAGCGCGGAAAACAAGAATCGGAAAAACGACTCTTGTAGTTCCGCTTAAAAAGAAACCGGAAACGTTTTCGCATATTTCCGAAAACGTTTTGGGAGATTTGCAATAGGAAAAGTTGTTTAGAAAAGAAAGCACAAATGGTGTGCTATACGGAGAGACTAGCAGAAGAGGTGTGGAGATGGAGCATCGTATCATCAAAGAGGATAATTTGTTTCTTTTTTCAAGCCATTCCGGGGATATTTCCCAAGAACATGCGCAGGGATATGGATTATTCACCAAAGACACGCGATTTTTAAGCGAATATAGGATTTCGACCACGGATGTTCCCTTTTATTTGTTGCATTCGGCTGCCGACCAAAATTACAAAGGGAAGCTGATCTATACAAATCGGGAAGTACGTCATGGAGATGCGCACATCTTGCGGGCTGATTCCGTTTTGTGGACAAGACAACGCTGGATCTATCAAGACGTTTTCTATGAAACAATTGAATTTGACAATCGTGGAGTCGAGCACGCGGAATTTGAGATGCATGTGGATTTGGCCGCTGACTTCCTCGACATGTTTGCAGTGCGCGGCTATGAGCATGGGAATCGTGGCGAAATGCGGCAACCCGACATTCAGCCAAGGGAAGTGACATTTCGTTATACAGGCTCCGATCAAGTGAAGCGGGCGACGAAAATTGTGTTTGACCAAGCACCGGTACAAAGCAAGATTGTCGATGAAGACCGTATGGTTGTAAGAAGTGTTTTTCATGTACGGCTGCCGGCTGGTCAGACATGCGTGTTTCGGATTGCGATCCAACCGGAGATCGAAGATGGAAGCGTGAAGCAAGCCATTGCGCCGAAGACAGATCAGGAGGCGCTGGCAGAACTGGAGTCTTCCTATGAAACATGGCGCAATTCCTGTGTGCAAGTGGAATCGGACAACGAACAATTTGACGAATGGATCCATCGCAGCATTCAGGATATACGCGTTCTTCTGACAGATCTTGGACATGGTTGGTTCCCGGTTGCCGGAACGCCCATTTATGCTGTTCCATTCGGGCGGGACAGCATTATTGCGGCGATTCAAACATTGATCATGAATCCATCGATTGCCCGCAGCACTTTACTTACTTTGGCAGATTATCCTGGGACGAAAATCGATCCGTGGCGGGATGAACAGCCTGGCAAAATCCTGCATGAAATCCGCTATGGAGAGCTTGCCAATACGAATACCATTCCGCATACGCCTTATTATGGAACGATCGATGCGACTCCCCTTTTTCTCGTACTGCTGGCAGAATATGTAGAGTGGACAGGCGATCAGTCGATTGTGACACAGTTGCTGCCGCAAGTCGAGGGGGCAATCAATTGGATCTTTCAATACGGAGACCGTGATCAAGATTTTTATGTCGAGTATTATCAGGAGTCTTCAAAAGGAATTGCCAATCAAGGCTGGAAAGATTCCGGCGATTCGGTTCGTCATGCAGATGGTCGATTCGCCGAAGCGCCGATTGCGCTTATCGAAGTTCAAGGGTATGTCTATGACGCGTTTCAAAAGTTGGCAGTTTTATTTGAACATATGGGCCGTATCGAACAAGCTCGCAAACTTAGTCAATTCGCGCAACAGTTGCGACAGAAATTCCAACAAGATTTCTGGTGTGATTCCCTGGATTTTCCTCCCGTCGCTTTGGATAAAGAAAAACAACCGGTTGGCACAGTGACATCCAACCCCGGTCATGCCTTGTGGTCCGGGATCTATCGGGAAGAACAAGCGAAACGTGTCGCTGAAGTATTGACAGGGCCTCTGATGTTTTCCGGATATGGGATTCGAACGATGGCTTCTTCTGAAGTTCCCTACAATCCGGCGAGTTATCATAACGGCTCCGTCTGGCCTCACGACAACTCGTTGATCGCACTCGGAATGAAAAAATATGGTCTGCATGCACAGGCAAATACGGTGATCGAAGGCCTTTTCCGGGCAGCCAAATCCTTTGAGTATCGCCGTTTGCCGGAATTATTCTGCGGATTTGACTTTGAACAGGGAGATCCTGTTCCCTATCCGGTCGCTTGCTCGCCACAAGCCTGGGCGGCAGGAACGGCACCTGTTCTGTTGCAGACGATGTTGGGGCTGTTTCCTTCCTGTTTGCAGAGAAAAATCTACCTGAATCCGCAGCTGATCAAGGGTGTGAACAACTTGCGAATACGAAATTTGCGGATTCACAACGGCACCCTGGCGATCAACGTCGAGCGCAGTACGGCAGATGGAGCGGTGAAGTGCGTTGTTTTGGAAAATACAACCGGTCTTGATGTGGTGCTAATGAACGGGTGTATTCACAGATAGTGTTCAGATGTTTCGCATGGATCAATCGAATTACAATCTTCATTGCATAAAAACGACAAAAACAAGGAGGTCAAGCAAGATGAAAAAGAAAGCGGGAATCAATTTAATCGTAATAGGTTTGTTAGCCAGTACAGCCGTAGTAGGATGTGGATCCGCCTCGAATACGGGAACGGGATCAAGCGGCAATTCCGGGTCTGGTTCCAGTCCGGTTACGTTGAAATTAGGCATGTGGGCATCAAGTCCGGCTGAGAAACAATTGGTGGATGAGCAAATTGCGGCATTTGAGAAAGCAAATCCGAATATCAAAGTCAAGACACAAGTTGTGACCGGAAGCTACTTGCAAGCGATGCAGCCGATGCTTGCGTCCCATACCGCGCCGGATATTTTCTATGTGGACGCTTCCTATGCGCCGACTCTTGAATCTTCCGGCGCCCTCATGCCGTTGGATTCCTATATCAAGAAGGCAAATATCGATACGAAAGATTTTGCTCCGGCTGCGTTGAAAGCATTTCAATGGAAAGGCAGCACGTACGGATTGCCGAAAGACATCAACACGATGGCGCTGGAATACAACAAAGATCTTTTTGCCAAGGCCGGAATCACCGCACCGCCTGCGACATGGGACGAATTCCAGAAAGACGCGGAACTGTTGAAAGCGAAACATATCGTACCCCTTTCCATGCCGATCGACGTCGCACGCTATTATCCGTTTGTGACTGATTTTGGGGGAAGCTATTACGATGTTTCTGCCAACAAAGTTACATTCACCAATGCGGCGAATGAAAAGGGCTTGGCGTTCTACATGGATAATATGAAGAACAAAAATATCGTGGCGCCAAAAGATTTGGGCGGCGATTGGGCAGGCATTCCGTTCTCCCAAGGCAAAGTGGCAATGGTTGCCGAGGGTGCGTGGGTGATACCATTCCTGAAACAGTCCGCTCCAAATTTGCAATACGGAATCGCTCCATTCCCGGCGGAAAACGGGAAAGCGGGCAACATGACATATACGGTCAGCTATTCAATGGCGAAAGCGACAAAACATCCGAATGCGGCCGCAAAACTATTATTCTTCATGACCGGCAAAGAGGCGCAAAAAATGACGGCGGATTCCGGTCTTGCGATCCCATCCCGCATCAGCCAGCAAAGTGCGTTCTTGCAAAAAAAACCGGCATACAAAGCTTTTGTAGATGGTGAAAAAGAAGCGATTCCGTATCAATTCGGAACGTATGGACAAAATTTTGTGGATGCGATCAACAAAGCTACTGAAGCGGGTGTGCTGCAAGGCATGGCGCCTTCCAAAGTGCTTTCTCAAGCTCAACAAACTCTCGACAGTCAGGCGAACCAATAATACCATGACACGGATCCATGCAAACCCGTATGTGTTTGCATGGATTCCGATAACTTGAGCAGGAAGGGAAGATCCATGGGAAACCGTCATAAATTTTTTCAACGAAATACATTTGATCAAGCCATGGCCGGGTATTTGTTCCTTTTACCCGCCCTTGTGGCCTTGGCCGTCTTTTTAATCGGACCGATTTTTTACGCATTTTATATCAGTTTTTTTCAGTTTTCCTTTTTGGATCCTGGCAATGCGAAATTTGTCGGTTTTTCGAATTACTTGCACTTGTTTCGGGATCCCGAATTTTTGCGCGCCTTGTGGAATACGTCCTTGTATTCCATTTGTGTCGTTCCCATTCAGACAGCGCTTGCCCTGTTTCTCGCGTTAATCGTCAACAACATACGCGGCAAGACATTTTTTCGCGTTGCGTATTACCTGCCGACGGTGACTTCCACAGTAGCCGTCAGCGTCATTTTTATCTTTATTTTTGAACCGGCCGGGATTTTAAATCAACTCTTATTGCACTTTGGAATTCACGGTCCCAATTATTTCAACAGCCCGACTTTTGCATTGCCGGCGATCATGGCTATGGCAGTGTGGTCGAGCGTCGGCCAGTTTATGATCATCTATCTTGCCGGGTTGCAAGACATATCGGAAGAGATTTACGAAGCTGCGAAATTGGACGGTGCAAAGGGGTGGCGCTTGCTCTGGTATATTACAGTTCCATTGCTGCGCCGAACCACTTTTTTAAATATTGTCATGTCTATGATTGGCACGTTTCAAGTGTTTGACCAGGTGTATGTGATATCGGGAGGAACCGGCGGACCTTTGAATGCTACGCTTTCGGTCGTGCTGGATTTGTTCAACAAGGGATTTAAAACCATGCAAATGGGATATGCGTCAGCGATGGCTTTCATCCTGTTTGTCATTATTTTGCTCTTGACGCTGATTCAGAACTATTTCCTGGGGCGAGAAGAGTAAGGAGGGGGAACAAATGAAAAAAAATCAGGTTGCCCTATACACCGTAGCGATCTTCTATTCCATTCTGACGTTGATTCCGTATGTATGGTCGATCTACACATCGTTAAAGCCTACGTCAGAGGTGTTTCATATGTGGACGCCTCTCAGCAAATTGAGTTTTTCCAGCTATAGGTATATATTGGGTAATTTTCCTTTCGGCAGATGGCTGTTAAACAGCATGATTGTTGCAGTGATTGTCACAATAGGCAATTTGATTGTAAATACGCTTGCAGGGTATGCCTTTGCCAGATTTAAGTTTCCGTTGCGCGGCGTGCTGTTTTACGTGTTTCTGGCGACCATGATGATTCCGGGGCAGGTTCTTTTGGTTCCGATCTACATGCTGTTGGCGAATTTGGGGTGGATCAATACGTATCAAGGTTTGACGATCCCGTTTTTAATGAGCCCGTTTATGATATTTTTGGCCCGGCAGTTTTTTCTTGGTTTGCCAAAAGAATTGGAAGAAGCGGCGGAAGTCGACGGACTTGGCAAATGGGGCACGTTTTTCAAGATCTTTTTGCCGCTTTCCCGTCCACTTATGGCAACGCAAGTCATTTTTACATTTCAAGGCAACTGGAATGCGTTTTTGTGGCCCGTCTTATTGACGACCGGACAACATATGTACACGCTGCCCGTCGGGCTGAATTCCTTTTACGGACAGTATAACGCCTATTGGAACAGCGTACTGGCCGGTGTCATCATGCTCACATTGCCGATGATTCTGATCTTTCTTATCTTTCAAAAACAGTTTGTCAAAGGGATTTCCACAACGGGAATCAAGTAATTCAAGATATCGGGGAATGGACAAAGGGTCTAGGAGACATAAGAAGTTTCCCGGACCTCTTTTTTGTCAACGTATGGAACGTGCCAAGTTCAGGAGTCGGAGCGATCTATAAACATGCCAAACTTTTGATTGACAGTTTCGGAAGATGGACAGGGAAAATCCCAGGATATCGAACAATGCACCCAAACGGACAACCGTTCAACATGCTAACTAAATTCCATTTTATCAGGTTTCCCCAATAAAAATCCTTGCGCAATCGGAACACCTAATGATTTGGCAGCAGCTAAATCTTCCGGCTTTTCGATTCCTTCCAAAATGACTTTTCCATGGTCTTTACAAACATCGACCAAAAATCGAATAAATTTTTGTTTTTTATCCGAAAAAGACAAATCATTCGAGAAATATTTATCGATTTTTATAAAATCCGGTTTCAGTTCAAATAGTTTCTGTATTGATGTTTCTCCTTTTCCCACATCATCCATCGCCAATAAGAATCCATAATTTTTCAATCGAAGCATAGCCTCAAGAAAAAGCTGGGTATTCTCAATTTTTTCGCTCTCATTAATTTCAAAAACAATATGCTGACAGGATATTGTTGTTTGATGAATGAGTTGTTCTATAAAAGAAAAAAATTCAGGATTCAGCATCGTAGAAGGAAAAATATTCAAAAACAACATGGTTTTATTCGTTTCATAAACACGATGAAAGGTAGAGGCTGCTTTGATTATCGATTTCGTATCAAGTTCGTAAATATGATTGGTTTTCATTGCCGATTGAAAGACTTCTTCCGGGTTTGAATTCCAATCGGATCGAAAAAATGATTCATAACCCATTACATCCCAACTTGAAATATCCCAAATTGGTTGATACACATGAAAAAAATTATCATTTCGCAATAAAGTATCGAGTGACAAAATCTATCATTCCAATCGTCATAATCTAACAAAATGCCCATTTTGTTAGATTGTTATAAAATGTAAAATAGCTTTAAATACCTTGGTATTCAAGGGATTTTTAAGTTGATCTAGAATTATATCAAAAATATCATTTAACATATTGAATTTTTTTGTTTGTAAAATCTAACATTTTGATTGAGGTGGGGCCTTTGAGCAGCAAGCGGGGAGCAAACGCCGTTGAACCAATTCGGGATATAGATAAAATCCAGGAAATAAAAGATTATTTACTACGTAAATCGTATCGAGATTATTTTTTGTTTGTCTTTGGAATCAATTCTGGGCTTCGAATCAGTGATGTGCTGCCTTTACGTGTCATGGATGTCAAGTACACGAAACATTTTAAAATTAAAGAGAAAAAGACAAAAAATATAAGAAAAACCATCATAACGCCGATTTTAAAAAGTGAAATTGAAAAATATACCTTTCGAATGGCTGATTCTGATTATTTATTTCTTTCACAAAAAGGTGAAAAACCAATAACCAGGATACAAGCATGGCAAATCATCCATAATGCAGCAAAAGCTTGTGGAGTTGAAGGAGCAATTGGTACACATACCTTGCGAAAAACGTTTGGCTATCATTTTTACCAACAATATAAAGATGTGGCTATGCTACAGTATATTTTCGGACATTCCAGTCCCTCTATTACATTACGATATATTGGTATTAATGATGACATGGTTGATGAAGCTTTAGAACGATTTTCATTGTAATATCTTGAATTCTAAAAACTTTTCAAATAGGTCGCTTTTTTCGACAAAAAACTTTATAATTTTCAGTGTAGCTTATAGATAATTTTGTAAATATATATAACAAAATGGGCATTTTGTTAGATTAAAAGAATATTGCCTCATTTGAAGGTGCATAAAGGTGATTAAAAACCTTGTATTACAAATGATAATCATTTTATTTCCAATTTTTATTTATCAACTTATTATTGAAAATAGATTGTTTAAAAATTTTTCAAGAAGAAATTTTTTATTTATCGGAGTTTTGTCTGGAGTTTCCAGTATTTTCTGTATGACATTTCCCATAGTATTGAGTGACGGCTTTCTTTTAGATTTGCGTTGGATTCCTTACGCAATTGCCATTTTATATGGTGGATTCTACTCATGGATTCCCGCTTTTGTTATGATATTAGGATATCGTTTGTACATAGGCGGATCTGCTGTGTACACGTCATTTCCCATTGCGATTGTATTTGCTTTGGCGGTATTTTTGATTCGCAAACAATTTCATGTATTGAATCGAAACAAAAAGATGATGTATGGTGGAGTGATTGGCGGGGTATCCTTTTTGCTTGTGATCGTAACATTTTATATTTTTCTTGAAATGAACGACGATGTAACAAACGTAGATTCATATGAGGTTGTATTTTATTTAAAGGCTTATTTTTTATCCGTCATCGCAATGGCTATATCGATATTTTTAATTGAAAATATGATCGAGAATAAAAAAATGCATGCAGAGATCCAACGATCCGAGAAATTAACCGTTATCAGCGAGTTGGCAGCATCCATTGCACATGAGGTGCGCAACCCTTTAACGGTTGTCCGTGGATTCATACAATTGTTAAGCAAATCAGTTGACGAAAAAAATCAACAGTATATAAAAATGGTGATAAACGAGCTTGATCGGGCAGAGTCGATTATAAGCGATTATCTGAATCTCGCCAGGCCTCATAATGATCGAATTGAGCCAATTGAGGTGTGCAATCATTTAAATAGCATTGTAGATATTATGTCTCCATATGCGCTGATGAAAAATATTGAGCTGCGTTTGGATTGCGAGAAAGGTATTCGAATTCAGGGAGATAAGGATAAATTCAAACAAATCATTATGAATCTGATCAAAAATTCAATTGAAGCGATCGTATTGAGAGGAAGTATTGCTGTACAGGCATTTCGTTCCGACGATCGGGTTATCATTACGATCACTGATTCTGGTGAGGGCATGACACAAGAGCAATTGCAACGCGTGGGGAATCCATTTTATTCAACAAAGGAAAATGGAACGGGGCTTGGCTTAATGGTTACATTCCAATTGATCGAATCTATGGGTGGGAAACTCGAAATTTTCAGTGAATTGGGAAAGGGCACAGAAGCAAGAATCGGACTGCCGGCAGTTAGAGTTGGTTGTGAGACCGAGCAAACCAGCCGATATGAGACGAATATTGGAGGCGTTTGACAGAAAAAATCTGAGTGGATGTGTTGCTCTGATCATAGATGTAAGCTGTTTCAAAGGAATTGGTGCAGCGATTTTCCGTAAACCGGAAAGCGAATGAGTCTCGTACGGGATTACCACATACGCATCTGTTAGTGATATAATTTCAATTCAGATAACGTGCAATCCATTAATCATTCGATACCATAAAGTTGAATACACAACGTTTAACGACTCCAAGACATAGTGAGGAGATTGTCATGACAGATATGTGGCCAATCGCAGCAAACATGAAGCCATTTTTACAAGAGATTTGGAAAAAATCCGGGTTTACGCAACCGACGGCGATTCAATCAAAGGCCATTCCACTGATTTTAGACGGAAGAGATGTAGTGGCAGAATCCCCAACAGGCACAGGCAAGACGATCGCCTATCTACTGCCTGCACTGCAAAAGATCGACCCCGGCAAGAAAGACGCGCAAACAGTAATTTTAGCGCCTACGCGGGAATTGGTCATGCAGATTCAACAGGTGATTCAAAAATGGACGGAAGGCAGCGACATCCATGCAACTGCATTGATCGGCGGAGCAGACTTGAAAAGACAACTGGAAAAATTGAAACAACATCCGCAAATCGTAGTAGGGACAGCCAATCGAATTCTCGAACTGATCAACATGAAAAAACTAAAAATGCACGAGGTCAAAACGATTGTATTCGATGAGGGTGATCAACTGCTCGTACCTGAAGCTATGGATACGATTCAAAACATCATTAAGACGACGCTCCAAGATCGACAGGTGGTTTGCTTTTCGGCCACCGTATCTGCAAAAACGGAGCAACTCGTAAAAGAAATGATGAAACACCCGGAAATCATCCGAATTAAAGCGGACACGCTGGCTCCTTCCAAGGCTGAGCATATCTACTTCTTGTGTGAACCGAGAGAAAAAATGGATTTGCTGCGTCGGATCGTGAAAATGGATCAAATCAAAGGTTTGGCTTTTATCAACGATATGAATTATTTTCATACAGTTGCTGCAAGATTGCAGGATCGAGGAATTTCCTTCGGAGCCTTGAGCGGTGAGTCGAAAAAGACAGAGCGAGAGTCTGCGCTGAAAAATTTCCGTGATGGCAAATTCCCATTGCTGCTGGTCACGGATGTTGCTGCAAGAGGACTTGATATCGAAGGATTGACACATGTCATCCATGTAGATTTTCCGAAGGACCTGACCCAATACGTGCATCGCTCGGGGCGAACAGGCAGAATGGGAGCGACCGGCACGATCATCTCGATGGTAACGGAAAGGGAAGAGCGTGTTTTACAGCAGTACAGCCGCAAATTAGGGATTCCTATCCATAAAAAATCTTTGCACATGGGGAAAGTCTTGGATGCAAAGAGAAATCAGTCTGTCTCAAATCAAACAAAGAAAACAACCCCCCAACCAACGAGCAAACGAAAAGGATAACCCACCCTTCCACCGCGAAGGGTTTTTTTGTGTTTTTTATGAAGGTGTCAATAGCGCAAGTTTGTCAAGGGAAGTTAGTCAGGATGAATCTATTGGATGCTTCAATGGCAGGGTACGATGGAGTTGTTCAAAAAATTCTTTTGCGCTGATAAGGGAGGTTATCAAGATGTTATCAAATATTGGAGTTCCTGGTCTGATTATAATTTTGGTTTTGGCGTTGTTGATTTTTGGTCCAAGTAAACTGCCGGAAGTTGGCAAGGCGTTTGGAAAAACGATTCGTGCTTTTAAAGACGGAACAAAAGATTTGCTTGATGATGCGGAGTCTAAATCGTCCAAATAAGCCAATTCTCAGTCAGTAATGGAATGTGAGGTGCAAGCAAATGGATATACCAAAGAAAGTATGGGATTCACTCGTTGAACAACAACTGGAGGAAGGGAGAGCGATTCTGGATCGGGTGGATTACAACACAGAACTGGGGTTGGCAATGGCGAAAGGCGCTCAACAGGTGATGAAAGGTGTCATAACAAGCGATCAGTTCTATGAAAAATTCAAACAGGCGGTCGAGGAAGAATTCGGAGTCACATTTCAGCCCGTGAAAGAATCGCCAAAAAATCCGAAAAGCCGTGCGTTTGGCGGTAAAAAATGGGCCATGGTGATCGATTTGGCGAAATGTGTGGGCTGCGATACATGTACCGTATCCTGCAAGGCGGAAAACCGGACACCGCCAGGCGTGACCTATAACGTGGTCATTGAAGATACGGTGGGAACATTTCCAAACGTGAAAAATATCAATTTGCCGCGTCCCTGTATGCAGTGTGACAAACCCCCATGTGTCCAGGTTTGTCCGGTGCGGGCATCATATAAATTGGAAAATGGCATTGTCGCCATTGACGCAGACCGATGCATCGGCTGCCGCTATTGTCAGGTTGCTTGTCCGTATGGATCCCGTTATTTTGACTTTGGATTAAGTTATGAACAAGAAATGACCGGATATGACGCCGTGCAAGCATCGGAATACGGTGTTGCACACGGCAGGCGCACGCCGACGAAAGAACCGGTAGGCACGGTTCGCAAATGCACGTTTTGCATGCATCGTCTCGAGCGCGGAGAAGAGCCTGCGTGCGTGGAGACATGTATCGGTGATGCGAGATATTTTGGGGATTTGAATGATCCGAACAGTATCGTGTCAAAATTGGCAGCCAGCCCAAGGGCATTTCGCCTGCGTGAAGAGTTAGGCACAGAACCGCGAGTCATCTATTTAAAATAAATTCTATTTAGAATAAATTGGGCGCAACAAAACAACAAGCAATAACAGTAAATAATCAAAAACAACAAAAAAATGTATGAAAGTCCATGAAGGGAAGTGATAAAGATGCATCAAATCCCTGTTTCGTATCAACGGCATTCTTCGCAAAAGCATTCTTCCGCAAGGCAAACAAATCTAAAAAAGATTGAGAAAATTTGGTGGGCCAGTTTATTGCTTGTTTTTATTCTTGGAATGGTATCACTCGTAAAGGGATATTTGCTTGAGGGAATGACGTCTACCAATTTGTCAAATGTTGTTCCTTGGGGAGAATGGGTCGCGTTTTATATTTATTTTATCGGCATGAGTGCAGGTTCATTCCTTTTATCGACACTTGTATATGGCTTCGGCATGCACCAATATGAACGGATTGGCCGATCTGCTTTGCTTTCCGCGATTGTTTGCATGATTACTGCGATCACATTCATTTTTTTGGATATTGGGCGACCGGACCATATCTTTAATTCGATCATCTATTGGAATGTAACAAGCACGATGGCTTGGGAGATTCATTTCTATATTTTGTACATTGCTTTGCTTGTCGTAGAACTCTATTTTTCCATGCGTGTGGATTTGGTACGGCTGGCAAATTCGCCGACGCGTTTCGCAAAGTTTTATGGATTTCTTACATTCGGATATCGGAATATTTCTGATGAAGCATTGCAAAGGGATCGAAAACTACTGCAAATCCTGGGAATCATCGGAATACCACTGGCTATTTTTGGAGTTCACGGCGGGACCGGTTCGATTTTTGCCGTTGCAAAAGCACGTCCTTTTCTAAATACCGGACTTTTTCCCGTCATCTTTATTTTATCGGCGCTTGTGTCGGGCACAGCGTTGTCGATTGCCATTTATGTGGCGAAAAACAAGGTGTTGAAGCGTCCCAGCGATGTGACCATGGTTCGTTCTCTCGGAAGCTTATTGGTCATGTTTTTATCCATTGAACTCGCGCTCGAATGGTATGAGTTTTTAATTGGCTGGTATGGCGTAAAACCGGAAGAATTGGCGACAATCTCTACAATGGCGGGAAGTTCTTGGGCGTGGACGTTCTGGTTGTTCCAAATGGGTTTGGCGATGTTTGTGCCATTGATTTTGCTGTTTCTTCCAAAAACGAGAAAGTCAATCACATGGATTTTTGTTGCATCGATTCTCACAATTATCGGAGTTGTGGGAGTGCGTTTCAATATGGTCGTACCCATGCTGATTGTTCCCGTGATGAATGGACTGCCCGGAGGCAATTATTATCCGACGGTCTCCGAATGGATCACAAGTTTTGGCTTGATTGCGATGTGTTTTCTTCTCTATACGATCGGCGAGAAGCTGTTGCCGATCGATCAATATGAAGTGGTAAGGGGAGAAGCGAACGATGACTGAGAAACATCATGATGAAGAGAATCAAAAACAACTATCGCGCCGCCAATTTTTGAAAGGCGCTTCCGCATTGGTTGGAATCGGCCTTGTAGCACCTGCCTTGTTTCACCCATTTGAACAGGCGCTGGGCAACAGTTGGGAGGATACACCTCATGGCATCGGTGGAGATGACCAGAATTATGACGCAACAGATATCATCCATACTGTATGTCAACAGTGCAACTCCAGTTGTACGATCCGTGCATTGCTTGTGCCTGGAGATAAAAATGCCCCATATTCATCCTTGGTGCGGAAGATATCCGGCAATGCGTTCAGCCCTTTAAATACTATTCCATATGGGCAAGTTCCCTATGGCGCTTCGCCCAAAAAGGTAATAGCAGGACTTACGACCGCAGAAATGGCAGTTGCGGGACGAGGATTTCGGGGTGGCAGAACCTGTCTGAAAGGGCAAGCAGGCATACAAACGGTTTATGACGCATATCGCTTGCAAACGCCTTTGCGCCGTGTGGGGCCGCGGGGAAGTGGAAAATGGGAAAGCATCACATGGGAAGAAGCCTTTCATGATATTTTAGAAGGAAATACCAAGTTGGGAACACCCGGACTGAAAAAACTTTGGGCGTATGTCCCGCAAAAACCAGTTATGGACGATTGGGAAAAAGTAAAAAGCGGCACTATGACGTCTCAAGCGTTTGACGCCAAGTACCGGGAAGTTTTGATTGACACCAAACATCCGGATGCAGGTCCAAAAGCCAATCAAATTGTCGGATTCGGCGGGGATCGCCGGGATTTTGCGACCCGGTTTTTTACCAGCCAATTAGGCTCTGTCAATTTTTATGACCATACATCGATTTGCGGCGCTTCTTCCGGTACAGGGACGGTGCAATCCTACGATGGCGGCAAACGGATCAAAAAACGCTTGATGGCAGATATTGAGAATACGGAGTTTCTGATTGTCTGGGGAACAGATCCCCTTGTTGCAAGTAAAGCTCCGACTTACTTGGCGCCGAAAATTACAAATGCAAGGTCGCGCGGCATGAAACTGGCCGTCATTGAACCGCGAATGAGCAAGACATCGGAAAAGGCAGATTGGTGGATTGCAGTCGAGCCTGGCCAAGATACGGCGCTTGCCCTTGGCATGATTCGCTGGATCATCGAAAATCATCGCTACGATGAATCCTATTTACGGAATCCCAACCAAACGGCCGCAAAGCAAAATGGTGAACCGACCTGGAGTGACGCCACCTATTTGGTACATGTGGATGCGCCCGGAAAACCTTTGCTCAAGGCAAAAGATCTGGGACTTGCAGAAGACGAATCTCCCGTTGTGATGGAGCAAGGAGTTTTGAAAACAGCAAAATCGGCACATCGAGGGGATTTGGAGGTTGATGCGGTGATCCAAGGCCGTCATGTGGTATCTGTATTTTCCTTGCTGAAAAAACGGGTCATGGAGAAAACCATGCAAGAGTATGCAGCGTTAAGCAAAGTTCCGGTCGAACAGATCCAATTTCTCGCCAAAGAGTATACGTCACATGGGAAAAAGGCAGCGATCATGGCATATCGTGGACCTGCCAAACATGTGAATGGATTTCATGCCGTACGCGCCATCAATATTCTGAGTCATTTGATCGGCAATGCGGACTGGAAGGGGGGCTCCCTTACAGGTGGGGCGAAATTTGCCGACTTTACGGGCCGCTATGATTTAATAAGCGTACCGAATGCCCATCATGCTTGGGGCATTCCGCTCGACAGGCATAAAGTGACGTATGAAACAACCACATATTTTAAAAACGACGGATATCCCGCGAAACGTCGCTGGTATCCGGTTGCAGGCGCAGCCAGTTATGATATTTTGCCAAGTTCCGAAAGGGGCTATCCCTATTCCATCCAAGCCCTGTTTGTCAGCCGCATGTCTTTGATCCTGTCATTTCCTAACGGACGGCTGCAGGAAAAACTGTTAAAAGATCCAAAAGTCGTGCCGCTGCTTGTGGTTTCCGACATCGTCATGGGAGAGACAGCTGCGGTGGCGGATTATGTGTTGCCTGATCTCGGTTATTTGGAGCGATTCGGAGCCGAGTCGGTTTTTGAAAATTTGCCGACAAAAGTCAGTACAGTCATTCAGCCGGTTACAAGAGTGGTCTCAAATGCAAAATCGATTGATGAAGTATATCTGGAAATTGCCAAACGAATGCAATTGCCTGGAGTGGGGGACCATGCATTTGCAGGCGGCGGGGCTTTGCATTCCGTGGAAGATTTTTATCTGAAACGGGCCGCCAACATTGCATATGATGGAAAGCCTGTCCCTGATGCCTCAAGCGACGAACTGGATACGTTTGTGAAAGCGAGGAAAAAAGCCCTTGGGCAGTTTTTCAATCTGGCAAAATGGCAGGCTGCCGTAAAAAAAGAAGAATGGAAAAAAGTCGTTTACGTTTTAAACCGCGGCGGCCGCTTTGAATCGGCGGATCAAGCCTACACGGGAGATCATTTGACACATCAATGGGGTTCCCAAGTGAAGATCTATGCGGATAAAGTCGCACATTTCAAAAATTCGGCGAACGGAGCGTTCTTTGACGGATTGCCAGTGCTTGAGCCGCCAAGCGATTACAAGGGTCAAAGCATGCCGGCATTGTATCCATTGAAAATGATCAACTGGAAAGCAAGAAATCTTGGATCGCATCGGACGATTGCGGATGCCTGGCTGCGTGAAGTTCGCGATGAAAATTATGTGTGGATGAATTCCGTTGATGCGAAAAAACGTGGCTTAAAAACAGGAGATCGAATTGCAGTCAAATCGTCAAGCTATCATGCTGAAGGTGAATTGCTCGTTACCGAGATGATCAA
Source organism: Fodinisporobacter ferrooxydans (assembly GCF_022818495.1). Classification (GTDB taxonomy): domain Bacteria; phylum Bacillota; class Bacilli; order Tumebacillales; family MYW30-H2; genus Fodinisporobacter; species Fodinisporobacter ferrooxydans. Next base: position 2,018,368 of record NZ_CP089291.1, read on the forward strand.
ACCGGGAATCGTAGGAGCCGCCTATAATTACGGCCATACGCAATATGGTTCGAAGCCCTACGTGATTGACGGAAAAGTGATCCGTCCACCGCAGTCTTACAATTGGACGCCTTTTGATTTGAATCGGCCGTTGCATGAAGAAATGGGATTGGCAAAAGGAAGAGGAGAAGGATTTTCCGTCAACAATCTGCTTGCAATGGATCCCACCATTCCAAATGCCTGCTATGCAGATATTATTGGCGGTTCACCTGCACAGTTTGATTTATTCGTAGATATTCAAAAACTTTAGATGGGAGCTCAAATATCAAAAAACCATAATCGCATACACGAGAGGAATGAATCAGCCAAAGTTGCCGTATAGATAGAACGTTGACTTTGGCGTTCTTTCTTATTTGTACAGCAAACAGCGAGCAACACAAGTGTTGACAAATTGAGAATCGCACCTTAATATACCCTTATGGGTATAAATGCATTGATGTTGAGAGTAAGAATCTTGTGCAGCAAGAAGGTGAATGAGTTGAAAAAGTTTTGGAAATCCATGTGACCTTCTCAAAAACTGATACTCCTGGCAGGAGTTGCATACGGGTTGTTTAGGTTTGTTGCGTTTCTCGCCCACTCTTTTTAAACCATCGAAATTTTAAAAAATTGAGATGTTGACAATTAGAAAAATTCTAATTTATAATATACCCTATAAGGTATAAATACCACCGTTTGGAAGAGGTGACTCGATATGCAATGGATTCAATATATTCTGCTGGGATTGGTGCTTTTGCTGCTCATTCGCAAATTTCTTCCGATGAAGGGATTGGTCAATTTAACTTCCCAAGAAGTTGAAGATGTACTCCAAAAAGCGAAGGGATACTCCTTTATCGATGTCCGTGAAATTCATGAATATCGAGGTGGACATATCAAAGGATTTAAAAATGTTCCCTTGAGCCAGTTGTCAAATCGGATTCAAGAATTGAATCCCGATCAATCGATCGTTCTTACATGCAGAAGCGGCATGCGCAGCCGACAAGCAGCCAAAATTTTATTAAAACATGGATTTACAAAAGTCGCCCATCTAAAAACTGGCATTTCCGGATGGCATGGCGGCTTTGTAAAATAAGCAAAGTAAAAGGAGCAACCTTTTGTTATGAAGGGTCTCCTTTCTAAAAGCACATCCATATACCCATATAGGTATAAGGTGATGTGCGCTAGATATAGTAAAAAACTAGGTGGAGGGGTACACATGAAAGCAGATTTGATTGTTGATGCAAAAGGATTATCTTGTCCGATGCCGATCGTAAAAGCCAAAAAGGGATTGGATTCTTTAGCGCCTGGCCAGACTATGCAATTGGAAACCACAGATAAAGGATCCGTCAATGACTTTCAAGGTTGGGTCAGACAAACCAAGCATGAATTGGTCAATATGGAAGAAGAAAATGGAATCTATCGCTTTATCGTAAAAAAAATCCAATGAGGTGAGAAAGATGTTTCATTACACAGTGGAAACAAATCAATCCGTAGACGATGCCGTGCAAGCACTGGAAGCAAGTCTCAAGAATCGTAAATTTGGTGTTGTTTGGACAATGGACGTACCTGCGAAACTGCAGGAAAAAGGTGTGGACTTTGACCGATCATTTAAAATTCTTGAAGTGTGCAATCCGGTTGAAGCCAAGCGGGTGTTAACACAAAACAGTCTTGTCGGCTATTTTCTTCCCTGTAAAATCGTCGTATATGAAGAGGAGGGAGCGACAAAAATCGGCCTGCCAAAACCTACGTTTTTGATGGAAGTCGTCAATGATCCGGCTTTAAAAGAAATTGCGGCAACGATTGAACAGACACTCATTGCTGCGATTGATGAAGCGAAAGCGTAAGAAACGAAGATCCAAAACAAAGGTCCGGGATCCTGGCGATCCCGGTGTCTCCAAACAGCACATTCATGTCGTAAGCGTGAGAGTACGAATGAATGTACAAACGTATTTTTCGTAAATTCTGATTGGATTATGTGGATAAAAGACAGGCCATTCGTTTCACGAAAGAGAGATAGGGTTTAGAGAGAGGTGTGAGCCTATGGTCATACATTTGACATTCCTGCAAATGGTGTTGTCTGTGATATCAGGCGGCCTTGTCGGATTCACGTTAGGCCTGATTGGCGGCGGCGGCTCCATATTGGCAGTACCTTTGCTGCTGTATGTTGTGGGTATTCATGATCCGCATGTGGTGATCGGCAGTACAGCTCTTGCTGTTTCGGTCAATGCGTATATGAATTTGGTGCCACATTGGAAAGCAGGAAATGTAAGCTGGAAAGCGGCCATCGCTTTTGCGATTCCGGGAGCAATCGGTGCATATGTGGGATCGATATTTGGAAAGCTTGTGAATGGAAAAGAATTATTGTTCTTGTTTGCCGTATTGATGCTTGTCATAGCGATCATCATGCTCAAGCCCAAAAAGAGTGATGCAAGTGAGTCAAAGGTCTCTCGGGTGAATTTGGCAAAAGTCTTGCCTGCAGGGCTTGCGACAGGTCTGGTATCCGGATTCTTTGGAATCGGCGGCGGGTTTTTGATTGTACCTGGTCTCATCTTTTCCACAGGCATGACGATGATCCAGGCAATCGGAAGTTCATTGTTCTCTGTGGGGACATTTGGGCTTACGACGGCGATTTCCTATGCGCTATCCGGTTATGTGGATTGGTTTGTGGTCCTCTTGTATATTGCGGGCGGCATTCTTGGCGGCATTGTCGGTACAAAGGCTGCAACCAAATTAAGCAAAAACAAACGCATGCTGCAGTATGTATTTTCCGGCATTATCATTCTTGTCGCATGCTATATGCTATATGTGAATGTTCAGGCAATGCATTTTTAATGTGAACCTAAGATGAATCTGGGATGAATCTGCGATGAACTTGGTATGAAATATTTTTAAAGGATAAAAAGCTGATTTCGTTCATGATTGAATGACTCACATGTAAAGTTGAAAAAACAGCATTCAAGTTATAAAACATCTTTATTTGAGATGTTTTCTATAAAATATTGATTCTATACTTCAAAATACTGATTCTATACAATTTAAAGGAGAGATTTCAAAATGGCAAAACGTGTAGCGATTATCGCATCAAATGGTGGATTGGATAATGCCTATAAAGTATTCAATATTGCAACAGCAGCAGCTGCAACAGATGCAGAAGTGGCGATTTTCTTCACATTTGAAGCATTGACAATGATTCACAAGGATGCGGACAAACTTTTGACGATGGGTCCTGGAAAAGAACATTTTGTGGAAGGATTCAAGCGCGCAAATGTCCCAACGATTCCGGAATTGATCGAAATCGCCAAGGAAAGCGGCGTAAAATTGATCGCCTGCCAAATGACAATGGATGTGATGGGCCTTACCAAAGATGCTTTTATTGACGGCATCGATGTTGGCGGCGCAGTGACATTCCTGGATTTCGCATATGATGCGGATGTATCCGTAACGTTTTAAATCATCAAACCAAACCATAAACGACATTCTACTTTAAGCCGGCCAAGCCGGCTTAACCGTTACAAAACAGAAAAAAATTGAGTGTAGGGGTGTACGATTGTGAATACAAATACTATGTCTTATTCGGTGAATAAAACGATCGATTGCAAAGGATTATCTTGTCCCATGCCAATTGTTCGCACAAAAAAAGCAGTGGAAGAAATTCAGCCTGGCCAAGTTCTGGAAGTGCTTGCAACAGATCCTGGTTCCGTGGCAGATGTGAAAAGCTGGGCGCAAAGAACGGGCCATCAATTTATTGGCACACAAGAAGATGCGGGTGTTTTCAAACACTATATTCGCAAGTCTGACGAGAATGAATTAAAACCGGAAAAGAAACATCCACATACCATTACAAATGAAGAATTGCAGACAAAACTTCAGGACAAACCGGTGATTTTGGATGTTCGAGAACCGATGGAATACGCATTTGGCCACATTCCAGGGGCAAAATTGGTCCCGTTCGGCAAGCTGGAAGAAGCGATCGAAGAACTGAAAACAACACATGGAGAGCAAGAGATCCATGTGATCTGCCGGACGGGAAACCGCAGTGATATTGCCTGTCAAATGCTAACGGAAAAAGGGTTCCAACATGTGAAAAATGTGGTGCCAGGCATGGCGGAATGGTCTGGACCCGTTGAAAAACAATAAGCGGAAAAATAAACATGTAAACAGTAATAAAAAGGGGTGGGGAATCGATGGCATTGCAAATGATTGGTGCAAAAGAGTTGCATGCAAAGATCAATAGTGGTGAACCGATTTTTATTTTGGATGTCCGAAATCCGGAAGAATATAACGATTGGAAAATCGAAGGGAAAAATCTCGAATCAGTTAACGTGCCTTACTTCGATTTTTTGGATGAGGATGAAAAAAATTATAAAGACCTGCCGAAAGGCACGGAAATCGTCGTCGTTTGCGCAAAAGGCGGCAGCGCCCAAATGGTTGCAGAAATTTTGGACGAAAAAGGATATACTGTAAGTGTATTGGAAGAAGGCATGCTGGAATGGAGTCAATTTTATCATCCTGTGACGATTGCCATGGATGAGCATATGAAATTGATTCAACTGAATCGTTTTGCCAAAGGTTGCCTTTCCTATATGGTGATTTCGGAAGGAAAAGCACTCGTCGTGGATCCCGGCAGACATATCGAGGAATATATCCAAGTAGCCAACAAGGAGCACGCGACAATCACACATGTAATGGATACACATTTGCATGCGGACCATATTTCCGGCGGACCTGAATTGACGGAAAAAACCGGAGCCATGTATTACATTTCCTCGAGCGAGATGAAAGAAGCAAAACACAATTTTGAACCATTGGATAAGCATAATCATTTTCAAGTGGGTGCGGTGGATGTGAAGGTTTTGGCCATTCCAACACCGGGACATACACCCGGCAGCACATCTTTTTTGGTCAACGATCGTTTTCTGTTGTCAGGCGATACGATTTTTGTGGGCGGATTGGGGCGGCCTGACTTGGGTGGAAAAGCACGGGAATGGGCGCAATCGTTGTACGATACCGTATTTACAACGATTGCCAATCTCTCCGATGATGTCTTGGTGCTGCCAACTCATTTTGCCGACATTCAAGAAATCAATGCTAACGGATTTATTGGCGCCACATTAGGCGAGATTCGCAAAAGCAACGACATTATGCGTACCGAAAATCGGGAAGAGTTTACGGAGCGGGTGGTTGGTGCTGTAGGCAGCAGCACACCGCCGAACTATGAGGAAATCGTCGATATCAATCGCGGTGTTGTCGATGTGACAGCGGAAAAAGCAACGGAGTTGGAGATAGGTCCCAATCGTTGTGCCGTTCATCACAACTAAGACACCGTTCGATTTCGAAAATCTTCATTAAGCGGAGAAAAGAGGGGAAAGCAAATATGGGTCACCGATTCAATCCCAAACACGTACACAAACTTACAAGCCCGGAGCGGCAGAAACTTTTGCCGCCGGAAGAAATTCTTCAGTCATTGGAAATTGGATTGCAGGATGATATTGCAGATATTGGCTGCGGTCCCGGATATTTTGCCATTCCTGCTGCACGAATGACTCGAGGGACAGTGTACGGTGTAGATGTGGAACCGGAAATGCTTCGAATCTTACAGGACAACATGAGAGAAGCCGATATCAGCAACATTCAAACCGTGGAAAGCGATATGGAACACATTCAACTTCCCGATCATTGTGTAAATAAGCTGCTTTGCTCCTTTGTCCTGCATGAAGTCGGAGATATGGATCAAGCGATCCGGGAATTTCAACGAATTTTGCGGCCCAATGGGAAAATATTGGTGATTGAATGGGAAAAGAAAGAAATGGAATCCGGTCCTCCGCTGGAAGAGCGTTTGGAAGCGTCAGAGTTGGAGCAAAAACTGCAAGCCTTTGATTTTCAAACCCGATTGGTTCGGCCCAATGATAAACAGTACATGATTATCGCAGAATAAATGATTCGAATTACAGGTTATTTACAATTTTCTGGAACTCTAAATAGATTGGAGTTCCTTTTTCATTTTTACCGTCAAAAGATCATGCATACCAAACCGCTCAAATAGATGGATCAAGTTCAAGTTAAACTTCAACTAAAAATTGAATAAAGATCAATCGATATAGAACCATTGCAGGATGGTGGTATGATACGAGTATAGGCGAAATCCTGCAAGACTCGCCTTTGAGGATTGTGACAGCCTTTAACAAGATCGTTTATTTGATACGCAGTTGCGTAGTATATGGAGAGAACGATATGTCTGTAAAAGTTCTAATTATTGATGATGAAGAACAAATGCGAAAGATGATTCGTGTATATTTGCATGCATATGGCATGGAAGTCACAGAAGCAGAAAATGGCGAAACAGCATTGCATCTTCTAAAAACCCGGTCATTTGATACGATTATTTTAGATGTTATGATGCCGGTTATGGATGGTTTCACATTTTTAAAAACATACTCTATGAATATTCCAATCCTTGTATTATCCGCAAAGTCGCAAATGGAAGACAAGCTGAAAGGGTTTGATTTAGGTGTGGATGACTATCTTACAAAGCCATTTGATATGCGTGAATTAGTCGCTCGTATCCAGGCATTGGTGAAACGTGCAGGCAAAAGATCCGATCAAAAAAGGAAAGAATTTAACCTGAATCGAGAATCCCATACGCTTATCGTGTGGGACGAGGAAGTTTTTTTAACTCCTAAAGAATTTGAAATCCTTGAACTATTATCGAATCACTCCAAGCGTGTGTTTTCCAGAGATGAACTTTTCATTCAAATCTGGAGAGATGAACACGAAGGGGAAGAGCGGGTCATCGATACACATGTAAAGCACATTCGCGATAAATGTAAAAAGGCGGGACTTTCCTTCAACCCCGTACTTACCGTCTGGGGAGTCGGGTATCGATTCGGGGGAAGCCAAGAATGATTCGGCAAGTACGCGGGAAAATTTTATTTCTTCTACTCGTATTGTTGAGTGCTGTTATTTTGTCGATGGCTCTCACGTTTGATCATTTGCTAAAAACTGTTTTTACCAGTGAACATATGACCGATTTGCAAAAACACGCGGTTTCCTTTTCTCAAATCATCGGTCCGGGCTTTAAGCCGAAGTATGCGTTGGAATTGGAACATGGCCAAAGCGTAGTGATTGTCGATGGGCATGGGCAAATTCGCTATCGGGAAGGGGATAATCCGACAGATGCGCAAACATTTTCTCTTCCAGGGGAAGAGCAGGTTTTGCAGGGGCATGAGATCGTGGTAAAAACGTCGACAGCACCATTTAAAGAAGCCGTTTTTGTGGCGGGTGTTCCAGTTACAAGTCCAGGGAAAGGAGCAATATTTCTCATAGAACCGGCCATCAGCGGAGATACGGTGATACAGTCAACCAACCGGGTGGTATTGCTTTCAATCGCAGGTGCTGTTTTGCTGGCATTGGGAACTGCTCTGATTCTGATCGAGCGCATGATGCGTCCTTTGCTCAAGATGGAAGAAGTTGCAAAACATCTTATGCAAGGCGACTATACCAAGAAAATACAAGCGAAAAGCAAGAATGAATTAGGGAGTCTTGGGAATGCTTTGAATCAATTATCGGATCACCTTCGAAACCAAAAGGAAACAAGGGCGGAATTTTTGAGCAATGTTTCCCACGAAATCCGTACGCCATTAACATATATCGCAGGATATATTCAGATTCTTGATGAGGATTTGGTCAATTCCGAGGAAGAACGCAAGCAATACATTGGCATTGTTCACGAAGAGTTGAAGCGACTGAAGAAATTATTAGATGATTTATTGGATCTTGCGAAATTTGAGGAAACGAATTTTAAACTCGAACCTGAAGCTGTGGATTTAGCTCTGCTCATTCAGGACGTATTCGTAACACTGGAGCCGCATGGGAGCCAAAAACATCTTTCCATCCGTTATGATGGGGCCTCTAATCTGCCGATTATTGTTGCAGATGCGCAGCGAATTGAACAAGTATTGATTAATCTGATTTATAATGCGATTCAATACATCGAGGAATACGGTCAAATCATCATCCGTTCCAGATATTCCGATACACAAATTTTTATTGACATCGAAGATAATGGTCCGGGAATTCCTGAAGAAGAACTTTCTCATATATGGGAAAGATTTCACCGGGGAGACAAATCAAGAAATCGAAAGTTGGGCGGTTCGGGTCTTGGTCTCTCGATTGTCAGACAAATCATAGAAGCACACAAAGGGCAAATTCATATAGTAAGTGAAATGGGAAAAGGTACAATCGTTTCTTTTATGCTTCCGAGAGAATTTGGGAATCATTCATAAATTGAAAAAGCCGCTTTCCCATTTCGGAGTCTTGGATGTTGAGCTGCGTGTAAACGAGTGAGAAGCGCTCGTTTCTTTCTTGTGCGATGTAGTCTATACTCATATAGAGTAGGGTGTAGAGTGCTTATATTTTTGGAGGTTTTTCAATGAAACGAATTTGTGTGTTTGCTGGATCGAATTTAGGCTCAAATCCAGAGTACACGACTGCTGCCCAAGATCTTGGCAAAGCAATTGCGCAAAATGGATTTGAATTGGTGTATGGCGGTTCGAAAGTCGGATTAATGGGTGAAGTCGCCAATCAGGTGCTTGCACATGGCGGCAAAGCGATCGGCGTTATGCCGACAGGGTTATTTCGGGGAGAAATTGTACATACGGGCTTGACGGAACTCATACAGGTGAAAGATATGCACGAGCGGAAAGCAACGATGGGCAACCTTGCAGATGCCTATATTGCTTTGCCAGGCGGTTACGGAACGTTTGAGGAATTATTCGAAGTGATAAGCTGGGCACAGCTTGGAATCCACAAAAAGCCGATTGGTGTTTTTAATATCGCCGGCTATTATTCACCTCTGATCGAGATGATTGACCACGCAATACGAGGCGGATTTGTGCAGGAAGTACACAAAGAGCTGCTGGTTTCCGCTTCAGACAGCCAGACATTGCTCAAAAAACTGGCAGAGTTCAGGACTCCGGTTTTTGGATTGAAATGGAAACAGTTTTCAGAATAAAGAGACCTGTCATTCAGCAGTGATCCCGTATCACTGCTTTTTTTACTATCAGCGCTTAAACTTTAGAGGTTGATAGTATAAGTGCAACTAAGGCTTTGCCGTAAATCTTGGCGAAGCCAAGTTTTCTTTATGCTTTCAACCATTGTGTATCATGCCCCCTTGTACCTTTTTCATATCGCAGGCTTGTCTGCCGTCAAGTTTCGCAATTTCATTACGTACAATTATGAGGCATGAAAAAATAAAGGGGATGGTATAATGCACAACTGGGGAAAAGCTGTACGTACGAGTATTGCTTCCATGATGGTCCTTGGAACTTGTTTTGCGTATTCTTCAGCACCTGCAATGGCAAATGCAGACACGACGGAAAATGTTCAATTGGTATGTGACCAAAAGACAGTAGGTGCCGGACACACATCCTCGTACCATATCTTGTACCATAATATTCACATTGAAAAATTAAAAACTGTCATATTGAAAATACAAGTGCCGGTTGGATTGGATGTTGAAGCAAGCGGCGATGATGGGGGAAAGTGGGATCCAGAGACTCGAATCCTGCAATGGAATTTGACGGATGTGGAAGCGAATGGAGTTGCCGTTATTCAATTTCACTTAAAAGCGGAAGCAGATGACGCAACAGATACGCAATTTAAACTGATTGCTGTGGCAAGTGAGGATGGTCAAGATTCATCAGCATCCGCTCCTGTTTTCATTCGCATAGGAACAGAAATCGATCAACCATTTTTTGTAGGGTTTCCCGATGGCAAATTTCATCCGGATTCTTCCATCACTCGCGCCCAGGCAGCAGCAGTAGTCGCGCGTATCGAACATTTAAGCGATACTGCTGCGAATACAACGTATTCGGATGTGCCAAGCAATGATTGGGCTTATAAATACATCAATGAAGTAACAAACTCCGGCTACATGCAAGGATTCGGAGATGGAACGTTTCGTCCGGATGCGCCGCTGACCCGTGCTGAGCTTGTGACTTTACTGCTGCAAGTACGGGGAATTGAAACCATACCGATTCAAGGATTTGCCGATACAGATAAGCATTGGGCGAAAGATATCATTGGAACAGCCAAAGCACTTCATTATATCGAAGGAAATGCAGATAACCAATTTGATCCGAATGGTCAGGCAACACGCAGTGAAGCAGCACAATTGTTTGATATTGCACTATTCCGTGGTCCCCTCATAGACGGGAGGATTCAGGTCGTACAACACTTCCCGGATGTTCCGAAAGGTTCTCCGGGTTTTGGGTGGATTGAAGAAAGTGCAAAAGTTGCCCACGAATCTGTTCACACACTGAATGGAGAACAATTATTGCAATACCTGCCGGATCAAACCAATCCGATGTAAGAATGTCTATGTAGGAATTCAGAAAAGTGTTAATCTCTGTGATTAACACTTTTTTGTTCCATATAGATTATGCTTCCACCGTGACTCCGCGTATTCCCAGTTCATCCGCTTTTTCTGCCAGTGCATCAATAACGAACTGAATATGTTCATCCATATCGACTTGAAGTTCTTCGATTCCCTTATATACATCGTCACGAGAAACGCCCTTTGCGAATGCTTTATCTTTTAGCTTCTTTTTCACTGCTTTGGCATCTACGTCAAAAATGCTTTTACTTGGTCGGACGAGTGCGACAGCCGTCACGAAGCCGGACAGCTCGTCAACTGCAAATAATGTTTTATCAAGCAAAGATTCCCGTTTTACTCCGGAATATTCGGCATGTCCCAAAATTGCATGGATCATATCTTCCGGATATCCCAATTCCCGTAAAATATCACAACCCTTGAATGGATGGTCTTGGGCTGACGGATATTGCTCATAGTCAAAATCGTGTAAAAGACCTGTGATTCCCCATTTTTCCACATCTTCGCCAAATTTTTTTGCATATGCTTGCATCGATGCTTCGACAGCTAGTGCATGCTTAATTAAACTAGGGTTTTTCGTATACTCATTCAATAAATTCCATGCGTCTGCTCGCGTAAACTTCATTTCCAGAATCCCTCCATATTTTTTACCATTATACCCCATTTTTATTGATGAAGCTATTGCATTGTTGAATTGGCTGAAATTCGCAAATGGCGTTTGTTTTTACAAGTTTTGATTCATAGGTTATGATGAAGATAATTTGAAATGAAAAAGCAGCAAAAAACATTCGCAGAAAGTGTATGAAGAAACGAACCCATTTGCAGCATGTAAAGGAGCGGATCGACGTGATTCAATTCATACAATACCCGAAATGCGGAACTTGCCGCAATGCGAAAAAATATCTGCAGGAAAAAGGAGCCCAATTCGTGGATCGAAACATTGTCGAACAACCGCCAACGAAAGAGGAACTGCGGGAGTGGATTGCAAAAAGTCGTTTGGATCCCCGAAAATGGTTAAATACGAGCGGCCGGAAATACAAAGAGCTCAATCTGAAAGATATGGTAAAAACCATGACGGACGTGGAGATTTATGAACTGTTATCTTCTGACGGCATGTTGGTGAAACGTCCGATATTGGTGTGCGGGGATCAAGTGACAGTCGGATTTAAGCCTGAAGTATTCGATCAGGTATTGGGAAAATAGGGAAACCAACTGCTTTCGGGGCTATTGCAAACAGTTGCATAACAGTTTGTAATACAGCAAAATCCGGAGTATTTTTGTATTTTCAGGTGATCATGTAGGAACATGTGCAAATATGTCGAATGAAGTCATGAGGATATTATTGTTTCAGCATTTTATTTTATCGAGTATGCCTCTCATGCAGAGACAAGAGTGGACGGGTGACAGATGTATATCAAACAGATATCCGCTTTGCAGCCTGGGGAACGATTGGCCAAACCGATTTATACAGCATCAGGACGAATTTTGATCAATGCCCGTGTAGAATTGACCGCTATGATGATACGGCGGCTGGCATCATTGGGAATACAACGTGTATACGTATCCGATCCGCGAACGGATGATATCGTATTCGAGGACTCTGTTTCGAATGAGACCAAAATTCGGGCAACGCAAATGGTGTCGGAAACATTTTCGGACATGCTCGAAGCAAGACGTTGGAATCGATCCATTTCTTTAGCAAAGTTAGGAATGAGATTTCGGGGGGTATTTGAAGACATTCTGTTCGATCTTCAGGGAACGAAAGAATTGCTTCTGCAATTGACAGGCATTTATACGGCGGATAAATACTTGTATACACATTCGGTAAATGTGGGAATTTATTCCGCCGCTTTGGGAATTGCATTGGGACTTGATCGCAGTCAATTGTTGGAACTGGGTATTGGCGCCATGCTGCATGATATTGGAATGATTTTGCTAGATTCTGAGTTGCTAGAGAAGGAACGCAGATTGACGAAAGAAGAACTAGAGGAAATCAAGCAACATACCATACTCGGATATGAATTTCTGCGACAACAGACAGATATCCCCCTATTGTCAGCACATTGTTCGCTTCAGCATCATGAACGCATTGATGGCTCCGGTTACCCGAGAGGTCTTAGAGACAAAGAAATACATACATATGGCAAAATTATCGGCATTACGGATACCTATACGGCGCTCATTGCAAAACGGCCGTATCGAAACGGATATTTGCCTCACGAAGCCATGGATATTTTGTACGGGTCTCTTGGCAAATACGACGCAAGCATGCTGCAGACGTTTCGGAATCATATTGTTTTGTTTCCGATCGGCACCATTGTTTCGTTATCGACGGGGGAAACAGGTGTTGTAGTCGATGTGAATGCGAAGTACCCGGATCGTCCAATCATACGTATTTTGAAAAATGGGAATGGGGAGGATATTTCTTCATATGAAATCGACATGTCCTCCCATTTGTCGATTTTAATCAGTAAATGTGAATCTGCTTTATAACTGCCCTGTTTATACAACGGGGTTTTTTTATTGTGGAAATTGTGAATAACTCCTGTGGATACTGTTGATAACTATATGAGAATTGTTGAAAACCAGGCAGAAATAATAAAAGGTTTTGTGGATAACTGAGATGGAGGAGATCATTGTATGGCCCGAGGTCGCAATATGGTGCCGTTCGGAACAGAGGTTGCGGAATCTCTGCAAAAAGGTACACTTGTCATGATGGACGCATTTGATGGCTTTACCGTATATGAATTGGAACAATTGATTGATACGGCAGAAAAAAGGGATTTTTCCAGTATCGTACTGTATCCACATAATCAAAAAACACTGAAAGGGATGGGCGTACATATCGATCTGCCGTATTCCAAGCGTCTTGATGCAATCCGTGATGTAATCGATGCGATCCGGTCGCCTGTGCCGATTCAAATCGAGCCACTGGAAGGAAAACGGGAAAAATATACGCCGATCGATTATGCCTTGAAATTTATGATGGAAAAATACGATCCGCCGCTGTTTCTCTATATTTCGGATGTTTACGCGAATCAATTGGCATCTTTCCCTATATTCGACGAATGGATTCGAAAAATCCGGCTTTTGATCGTTTGCCGCAAACAGGTTCCTCCACATCCAAAGTTACTGCAATATGAAAATCGCTGGGAGTATATACAAGACAAATAAAAATAAGGGGTAAAAGAAGAAAAAAGGAAAAAGAAGATAAAAGGAAAAAAGAAGATACAGGAATAATGGAATGCTTGAAATTGGTTGCACAAAAAGCCCCCTTCTTCACATAAGCGTGGAGAAGGGGGCTTTTTGTGGCAAAATGCTTTTTGCAGCAGAATATTTTTACAGAAGCAGAATCCTTTTATATCAGAATCCCTTTGTATCAGCGCGGATTCCAATCCTGTCAGTTGGTTTTTTCTATATCGTAAATCTGATCATTGAGGAAGTAAATAGAAACTTTGTCCAACCGCTGCAATGACTGCAGGAAAGTTTGCGCATTCGGATTGTTGTTGAAATAGCTGGTTGGCAAATAATAGCTGTTGCCTAGAATATAGATACGGTCTCCCAAAGGATCCATTGCCAAAAAGATTCCGTCTACCCGTTTTAAGACCTGAAGATAGTAACCGGTATCCGCCGAACCTGCAAGCATCGCCTCGTCACCGACATTGAGAGAAGACTCTGTGATTGCCTGCTGGTTGGGGTCTAGAATCGAATCGATGGCGGAATATGCAATAGTTACGGGAGTTTGGCTTCCGCTTTGAACCACTAGATTCTGATTGGCTGTGTCAACGGCATTGATTTTTACGACTTGGCTCGGCAATACTGCAATGGATTTGAGCGTATCCCCGGAATAGGTAACTTTTACGCTTTCCCCTGCTTTAATATTAGAAAGAGTCGGATAGGAGACACCAGGCACTGTAAGTGTCACAGAACCATCCAGTGAAAGTATCTGACTGTTGTTGGAATTGGAACTGTCTTGCACTGTAAGCTGGCTGCTGTTGGGATCCACATTCGTTACATAATCCACATAGGAACGTTGAACATCAATCTCCGTAATTTTTTGACCGGTCAAATTCAGGGAAACATTGTCGTTTATGTGCAGATTGCTGAGGGAATCCCCGTAGATATTATGAATATAGATATTCACACTTGGATCGACAACATACAGTTTTGTCTCGCCGGTGTCCAGTTTTACGGTCAACAGGTTGTTGGCAGGATCCACTTTTACAATCGTTCCGTTTACGGAACTGTCTGCATTTAAATAGATCACTTTATTGTTTTGATCCAGCTGCAGCGAGACGGTCATATCCTTTTTCACGTCGTTGATGCCCGGATTCGCTACACCATTGATAATGTACACAGCATTCGGGCTCATCTCATATGCATGCAAGTTGCCTTGGGAATCTTGCAGTGTGAGAATTTGGTCGGTTGTATCGACGGAATTGACAACACCGGTCAAAACCCCCGCACTTTGCCCGCCGTTTCGATTGGTTACCGCAATGCCGGTCGCATTGCCGTTCGAATCGGTTGTCACTTGTACCGTGTCTCCTTTTTGAATATCGCTGAGAGAGCCTGTACTTCCATCGGCGAAGGTGACGTTGGCATTTGCAGAAACCTGGTAAGAATGAATTTGGCTGTCACTGCCCTGAATCGCGATAAACTGCTGATTGGGCATAATAACGGCAACAGTGCCGGTACTGCCTGTCGATTGCTGTTCGTTTACTGTAATGGAAGTAACGATTCCCTGGGATACCTGAAGCTGTACATGATCGCCCTTTTGCAAATCATTTATAGTTGGGAAACGCTTGCCCTTATAGTTTACATAGGTGTCTGAATTGTATTGGTATGCGGTGATTTGATTGTCGCTCGTTTGAATCGTGATCAGACTGTTTGTTTTATCGATATCATACACTGTGCCGTCCAATGATGTGTTGGCGCTTTGGCCTGTTCGTACAAGCTCCACAATCTTTCCGGAAGGATCAACGGTCGCTTGCACGGTGTCACCATTCGCCAATAAACTGACATCCGAAAGTGTGCCCGCTGTGGATTTTAATTGCAGATTCGCATCGTATTGATATGTAACGATCTTGTTTTGAGCGTCTTTGAGCACGATGGATTTGACTTCCGGGTACACTTTTTGCACCGTTCCGTCGATGACCGTATTTGTGCTCGTCCCTTTTACTTCCACATAATATGCCTGTGTATTGTCGCCGATGACCAGCAGTTGGCTGAAAGGCTGAATGGCGCTCTTGGAAATTGCCTGATTATGGTCAAAAAACTGTGTCTGGCCATTGAGATTGAACGTATAGGAAGTGCCGCTTGCCGTATCGGCAATGGTCAGACTGGAATCAGTCAGAGATTGCAATGTGCCGAGATGTGTTTGATTTGTTTCGATGTTGAGATATTTTTCTCCATTGCTCAAAAGTGTCACCATCTCTGCCCGTGTAACTTCTTGCTGTGGGCGGAAAGAATAGCCGTTCGGATCTTGATAGCCTGTAATCAGACCGCTGTCGGCAGCTTCTTGGACATACCCTTTGGCCCAATCGGAAATCGATGAACTGTCAGTAAAGCTCGTCGGCGTGCCGGCAGCCGTACTGACGGTTGCAGCTGATTTTCCGATCATGCGCACCATCAGTTCAGCCACCCATTCGCGGGAAGCATTTTGATTTGGGTCAAAGCGATTCTCGCTGGGAATGATCAACCCTTTATCAATCGCTATGGCAACATATGGTTTGCCCCAATCGGGAACATTATAAGGAAGGTTTGCCGTATTCGCGTTCGCTAGCTGATCCGACAAGCCCATGTTCCGGATCGCCATTACGATCGCCTGCAATTGGGTTACTTTTTCATCTGGATGAAATGTGCCATCCTGAAATCCGGTGACAACATGGCGAAGAGACATCTTAAGTATATTTGGATAAGCCCAATAGGATGTGGAGACATCTGTAAATGTCTGTCCAATGCTTATACTCGTATCCGCTTTGCTGTGAGTCGGATACATCAGGGGTGAGACTGCCAAAAGACCGGACAATGTGACTGTAAAAATGGAACGACTGAAAGGTACCATGCGATTTCCCCTCTATAAATCTAGTATTGAAATCAAGTATTGAAATCTAGTATTGGATGAATTTATCATATCACAACACCATTTTCGAACATATAACGATTGCCAATTCTTAAAAAAATTAAAGAATGAAACAGTGTTTCGTTGGGATTATTACACTTTCAAGGCTTGCCGCATAGATCACCATGTATCATACGGTATGCTGTTTTCTCTTGCGATGGAAATAAAATCACCCACAATGGATAGTGGCATATAAGTATAAAAATATTCATTTGATTTCTTGTCAAACTTGTCCATTGAAAAAAAGTGACAGGAAGTAAACGGTTCATTTATATTATTCAATAGCAAATATAAAGTAATATCACCATTTTTTATCCGTATATCATAATAAATTTGGGTATTATCAGGAATACTGGAAATAAGCTTTTTTATATGGTATTCCATACCCTGCGACATTGGAACATACAATAACCAGTCTAAATTTTTCGTATCTTTCACTTGTCCCAACTCCCTATTTAATAAATTTTAAAAAATTCACTCTACTTTTATTTACTAATTTAGGTAGAATCAAGAATAAATTAGTAATATTGATTTGAACTGTTTTAATAAATTATAATACGTTATATTACGTTTCGTAACATTATATAAAGATTTTTTTCGTGATACAAATATTTTAAAGAACGTACGTTCTTGCTTTAACAGAACAAGTTAGTAAATGATTTGTATAAATTTTATTATATTGCGTTACAAAACGGCACATAATATATTATTAATTAGTACGTTTATTTTACGAGGAGGAAACTTATGAATTACACAATTAATTTATTCGGATACACAATTGATTGTTTATTGACTATTAAAAACGAACAATTAACCCTTGAAATACCGGAAAAGGAACAAAAATCTTTGAAAGCTTATTTAAAGCGGGTGCTTGTTCGATATACGGAACTGTCAGAAGATGAACTGCAATCATATGAAAAAATTATTTATAAAGCACTCGAAGTGGAAAAACGAAATGGAAATAAATTAAGTGAACCTACTGTAAAATTACCTTATGAATTTTCTCCGGAAGTTAAACAGCATTTGGTTGAGTCCGCAGAACTTCGTGGAATGTCAGCTACTAAACTGTTAATTGAGCTTATTGAAAACAAATTCCAAACTACGACAAATGATGAATAATACAGGGAGGGGAAAATGAAATGGCATATGGAAATAAAGTAAAACTACATTATGATATTCCGATTTATATAAAAGAACAATTAACGATTATGGCAAAAAGAAAAGGCATCACAGCAACAGAATTATTAACCAGAATCATAGAAGAGGAATATATGCGACTAAAAAATGAACAAAAATAAAATATGATTCGAATCAATACTACTCGACTCATACCAGCGTAGTTGCAGTCATTCGGCTACGCGGTATGAGCAATCCGCAGTATTTTTAAAATATCGATTTCATCCTATATATTCGCTTGAATTGCCAATAAGGGTACAGACGACAAACGATAAAAGCAGATTACTTGCCGTGATCTGTTATGGGGCCAAATCAGCAAGGGTTGAGTGAATCTGCTGTGCCGTAGTATAAACAATTATCAATATATAATATTGCGTAACGTTACGTAATGTTGTATATTAGTGCATAGGAGGGCGTATTCGATATTCGGAAAGGAGGGAACGTGTGAATACAACAACAGAACTCATCATCTTGATAGGTGTTTTAATCCTTGCTATTTTCTTTAAGAAAATCCAACTGAACGTCAAGTATAAAAACATTGATATTGGGTTTTCTGGAACTCGTGAAAAAGATCATTCGCCTTCTGAAAATGACACAAAGGAGCCTGTAACAGATTCTCAAATGACTAAGCCAACATAATAAGGCAAAGGATATTATGTAAGGGGGGTGAAACGATTGCTGAATTTGCTTTTAAGTGGAATAGCAGGAGCTTTAATCGGCTACTGGTTCGGCTTACACGTATACGAGCAACATTTGAAAAGAAGGGTATTCGGAAGATAAGGTGGAATCTAAAAAATAAAATTCCATATTTTACCTATAATAACAAATGAATCTGATAGAAAACCCCTTCTATTATTTTGGAAGGGGTCGGTTTAAATAAACAATACTTTTAACGAAATATCGGTGTATCAGGTCCTTGTTCTGATGGTGTTGAACCTGGTAATGATGCCCGATAAAAAGTTCCAATTGTCCCAATGTCACCAACATGTGCAATGTAATACCAATCGGTACTGTCGTTTTCTAAGATTTTCACAGCGATTCTTACAACACCTTGCTGTTTTCCAATTACAAATTTAGGAGCCGTATCTTGCCCTCCATTTTTGGGATCTGTACTATCATACCCTCCACTTACCCAGGGGGAAGTCCCGTTAATACTATATTGAAAAGGATACGATCCCCCAAATAAAATTCCTATATTATCTTTATCTGATAAACCATCAATGCGAAATGTCACGATCGGTAAATGTATTTGGTTATCGATTGGTATTTTTGTCGGATCATAGGGTGAATTATCAATTGTAAACGTTGTGTCATCCAGCAATTGTATGCTGCGCTTTTCATCCTCCGCAAGGACGGAAGGAGTAAAATACTGATACGATGCTGGATTAGGTACATAATCTTTCTTAGAATCATAGGAATCATAGTACATATCATACGGCTGCACGACGAGTTGATAGCCATTGTCTATTTTGCGATACCCATAGTAAAGAGCTGTAAGATTCGCAACGGCCTGCGTTTCATCTAAACCCGTTAGATTTCCCTTACTTGCAATTCCTTTGTTTAACCCAATAGTCGTTGCCCAATCTACCGTGTTTCCACCCGCATTATACGGCATATGGTTGTCGGGTATGCCAACAAATAATTGGTAGGCGTGGTCAAGCATTGTTACTGTAGCATGGTCTTGTGAACCAAAGTGAGTAAGACTATCTGGTGACAAGTATTTTGAAATTGCGTTCACATATCCCCAATCCGAGGCTGATACATCATCAAATGGACTTGTTCCATTTGTATCGATTGGAATTTGAAGAGCGTTTACGAAATCTTTTGCCAAGGAAAGTTTCGTAACGGTTGCATTGTTTATGGGGGAAGGAGGATTACTTGACATTCTCCAATTCGTTCCATCCCAATCGGAACTCACACCGATACGATTTAAGGCTTGCATGACATAATAAATCGGAACGTAAGTTGTATCACCGTCGGCATAGGGGTCATGTGCTACAATTCTCGGAGCATATTCTACCGTTGTCCCATTGATTGCAATTGCTAAAAGGTCAGAATCCTCACTTAATGATTGGCTATTCGGCAGATTGCTTAAATCAGGTTGAGAGGAAGATTGAATAGTAAGTGTAACACCGTCCCAATGCCCTCCAAATCCTGCTTTATCTAAAACTAACTGTAAATACCAAATGGGTATCCAAGATGTTAAATCACCCGCGTCAGGAGCAATAATATGTTTGGGATTGGATATGATCTGTCCTTGTAGATAAATATTTGTATCTGCATAATTCGTGTCTGCATAAACGTTAGGATTTGAAATGGATGATAGTAATGTAGAGCCTAAAACAAGACCAGCAATAAAAGCTTTTGGGATACGTATTGTGAATGAGCACTTTGTTTCCGCAGGAAACAAGTGCTCATTTGCACATTGGAACAGATTACCGCTATTTTAATGCCGCCTCAATTTGCTAAACTTTTTGCAAATTATAAGGGCGGTGTTTCGAGTGATTATTACCCATCATTTTCCAGTTGATCTTCCCTGTTATTTTCAGCTCGGCAGGGCCAATAATTTCCCTGTGATTGAATCTTGCCCGATTTGTAAGTCCCAACAGAAGTTAAAACGCCATGGTTTTTATAACCGCTACGCGATCGAGACCGATGCAGAATATCGGATTCCCATTTGCCGTTACAAATGTCCGAATCCCAAATGTAACAAAACATTCGCTATTCTTCCGGATTTTCTGCTTCCCTACTTTCAGAACACGCTCTCTTCCATCTTGCAGACCTTACAACTATTCTGGGCTTATTGTGTACTGCTATTTAGCCGCCAGTTAGTTTGTTTTTACCGGAAACGGTTGATGGCCAAAAGCAAAATCATCGAGATGTTCTTTCGTCTTGAGGGGAACAAACAGATCTTCCCAGAAGATCCCATAGAAAAAGCCATAATGCTTCTGAATATGATTGAAACTCTCCCCAGAGTCACCTTCATTCGAAAGTGGCACAATCATTACATTAGCAGCTTTATGGCACATTCATTTTATCACGGATCACCCGTGGCCAAAACAGAATAATGTTTCCACATACCTTTTTCCTCGTCAGGGACCGTGTACGGGTTTTATAATGCATCGTAATGGTTAGCCGGCTAGCCTTCGAAAAGGAAGAACGAGAAAGCGCGCCAGTTCTTTCCAATTTAGACAATGGGAGGCTACTTAACCAATGGATGAACAAAACCGGGAACGCGTGGCCCTTTTTCGCTATGGGATCATCGCTCCCTTGCTCAATGAACAGGTGGATCGCGCCACATATTTGGCTGAGGTGTCTGCCAAAACCCACGAAGTCCCTTACTATGGTTCCAAAGAATTTACACCCAAGACAATCTTAGCTTGGCTAAGGCAATATCGCCGTAATGGTTTTGACGCGTTAAAGCCCCAGGCACGTTCGGATCGAGGACAATCCCGATCGTTATCCGGTGAATTACAGCTGCACTTGGTATCCCTGCGTAAAGAAAATCAAGGAATGCCAGTGACGGTGTTTTATGACCAATTGGTGCAACAAGGAGAGATTTTACCGCAGGATGTATCTTATACCTCTATCTATCGCTTACTGAAAAAGGAGGGATTGCTGGGGAAGGGGATAGTGCGTTCGCCCGAACGAAAACGGTTTTCTCATGATACGGTCAATATGCTCTGGCAAACCGACCTGTCAGATGGGCCATATCTTCGTACAGGCGACAAAAAAATCAAGACGTATTTAATTGCGGTGATCGATGATTGCTCTCGCCTATGCACATTTGCGCAATTTGTCCCATCCGAGAAATTTGACGGGCTACGCACAGTCTTGAAAGAAGCTTTGCTTCGCAGAGGCATTCCCAAGATGCTGTATACCGACAACGGCAAGATCTTTCGTTCCGATACGCTGCATTTGGCTTGTGCAGAATTAGGCATACACCTCCTGCACACGCAGCCCTATGATGCCGCTAGCAAAGGTTACGTTAAGACTTTCGTTATGTAAAGATTAGCCCCAAAAATGGCGTAATAAACGAAAGCCTTAACAATATTTCATTACATAATTATCTGCGATTGAAACTCTTTAGCCAGTCCTTCAGGTTTGAATCATTATCCCATTCCGCTTCTTCTGAGGGTACGATTTCCTTGCTTGCCGCCTCGATGGCCAGACGTTTATGCATTGCATCTGCCTTTGCATAAATTTCTGTCGTTTTCACGCTTACGTGTCCAAGCAAATCTCGGATGTAAATTAAATCCACACCCGATTCGACCAACCCCATGGCGGTCGTGTGCCTCATTTTATGCGGGCTGAAATGGGCAGGGATCATATCCGGGGCGATTTTTCGCGCCAGTTTTGTATATTTTCCCACAATATAATTAATCCCCTGCCTGGTGAAGGGTTCATTCATGTGGTTTTTAAACAGCCATTCATCCTGCCTCTCCGGTCTGTCGTATTTTCTTTGGACAAGATACTTTTGAATAAATGGGATTGTACTGCTCATTAGCGGTATATATCTACTTTTTTGTCCTTTTCCGTGAACCAAAAGCGTGAAGGGAGCCTGTAACGTCAAATCTTTTACGCGGATCTGAATTAGTTCGCTGACACGAATTCCAGTTGTGTACAGCAGAGATAGGATAACATAATCACGTAGCCCGTTCTGCCGGTTTAAATTTACTCGGTTGATTAATAACGCTACGCCCTCCGTTTTAAGGTAAGAAATTTCCTTTTGTGGCGCTTTCTTAATGGGTATCCCAAGGATCTTCTGGTATTCATTTAGATGTTCGGGAAATTCGTACATAAGGAAGCGAATGAAGCTGTTTAAGGCTGCCTGCCTTTGGTTTCTAGTCGCTATTCCGTTTGCCCGTATTTCCTGAAGCCAATTCAGGTAATCTACCACATTTTTGTAAGTGAGATAAGATATATCCACCTTATCGGCAGAAATTCTATGTTCGTCCTGCATATATGTCAGGAAAAGGATAAAGGAATACCTGTATGAATCCACTGTCTGGGGGGTGCTTCCGCAGGTATTCGGAAGATACTCTGTGAAATATTTGTTCAGATATACGGCAAAATCAGTTCTTTTCATATCCCCGAACCCTCCCCGAACACTTTCTCTATTTTTGATCTGAACTTTTTCTCGATATACGGATAAATGCCCATGGTTAGCCTTACATAACGTTCTGTTGCAAATATCGTTTTATGTCCCAAATAGGTAGACAGGATTGGAAGGGCGACATACATATCCATGCCGGCATCCATCATCTGCTTGAAAGAACGCACGGCCATGGTATGCCTCCAGTCATGGATTCTGGGGCCTTTTCCGCCCCCAAGATAAGGGATTCCAGCCTGTTGAAGGAATAATCGGTGTACCTCATAAATGCCATCCCCATTCATTCTGCCTCCGTTAGAAGTGGTGAAAACATAGTCCCCATCATTTAGCAGATAAAAGCATTTTTCCGCAAACTGCTTCACGAGCGTATGAAGATCGTTCCCTAACACGATATAGCGCTCGCAGTCATTTTTGGTTTCAAAAAGCTTGACAATCCCATTCTCCAAATCTACATCCTGTTTTCGTATTCCTAGGGTCTCATTAATTCTCGTCCCACAGCAATAGAGTAGGCGGAATAGAACCGGGTATTGGATTGCGTCCTTTCGATTTCGGACGGATTCGTAGGCGTCCACTGCGTGGAAGTATCTTCTTATTTCATCCTCTGTATAAATGTAGGGTTGAAATTCTGTCGGTTTAAACTTAATATCCCTGGTAACAAATACATCGTAGCCTTTTCGACTGAGGAACATGAGAAACTGCTTAATTGCATTTACCCGGGAATAATGCGTGGTTGTGGCTTCGGTATCCTTTTTCCGCACCCATTTTACAGCATCCTCAGTAGTGAACACAGGTTCTTTGATCCCCTGCTGGATACAGAAATAATCAAAGTGCCGCAGATTAACACAGAAACTGTTAGCCTTGTAGCCTGAAGACATTTTATAGTTCAGGTAAGAATTTATTTCATCCGCAAAAACAGAGTGGAATACGGGTCTGCTCATTCGCTATGCCTCCCAACTAAAATACGATGAGTGCAGTTCAGGCATGGGAAGGGAGCATTGCCGCAGTTTCTTTACATCGACGGCCAAATATATTTTGGTTGTTTCTGTGCTCTGATGCCCCATGACGGTACTGATAACGGGCATGGATACATTCTTTTTCAGCATGTTGGTCGCAAGGCTGTGGCGCAGGGAATGGGCGCCGTGCTTCTTTGCCTTCCAGTTTTTGATATTCGCCTTGCTCATATATTTCGAAACAATGGAGTGAACGGTTGGGGGTGAAAGTGGTTGTCCTTTTTTTACCGTATCAGCGGCAACAATGATTTCCTCGGCATCTGTTTTCGGACGACCATGCTTTAGATAATCTATGATTGCATTTCCGATGGTTGAAAGAAGGGGAAATTCCACCGGTATATCGGTCTTGCTCTGATTAAAACGAATGACATTGTTATCCCAGTCAATCTGGGTGAACCGGAAACCCACGATATCCTTTGTGCGCCAGCCGTATTCAGCAGCTAAAAGTAAAATCAGGTAATCTCTTTTCCCGATTGCAGACGAACGCTCTACGGATGCAATCATGTTGCTTATTTCTGACTCCTCGTAGGTTGTGGGGAGTTTACAATGCTTTTTATAATTATCGGCAAGGACAAAAATGGAGCAGTCTTTGTTCGTCAGTCCGTTATCAAAGGCATACCGGAGAAAAATCCGTAAGGTTGATCCGCTGTTATGCCTTGAGGCAAGGGAATATCCCATAGATGCGAAAAAGTTTTCTACAATGTCCACATTCAAATCTTCCAAGAGCAAGGCGTGACCATTGAGGAATGTGTGGAATTCGTATAAATACTGTTCCTTATTTCTTATCGTTTCGTCGGATAGACGAAGGATGTTTCTAACATATGAAAGATATAATTCCGTGGTTTTCCCAATCTCACCATGAAAAATTCGTTCAACACTCGGGGTACGGAATTCAAAATCCCCGTCTCTTTGATAAGAAATCAGCATCCGTATTGCCCTGAGTTTCATCCGATTTTTTTCGCTTATGTTGTCCGTCAGGGTATGACTCCCAAAAGCCTCATCGCAGTATGCAAAGCCAGTAGATTCAGAAAAATCTGTATATTGATGTTCTGCCATCCATTGACTCAACTTGTCCCATTCTGTTTTGATTTTCCGGTAATACATACTGCCATACTCACGACTGATCAATTCATCCTCACACAAAGCAACCAGCTTTTTAAAATCCGTTACCATAACCAAACCCTCCCAATATGTTTGGTTATTTCGTAACACGGATGATTGATTATGTAAAGAAATATACAATCCAATACACGAATCTTCTTGGAAGGAAGCCTATTTCTTTACATAACGAAAGTCTTAACGTAACCTTTGTTACGTAAATCTTTACGTAACAAAGGGAAAATAGAACGCCTGTTCGGAACGATTAAGACGCGTTTCTATTCGCTGTTAAAAGCAAAACCGGCTTCTTCATTGGAAGAACTGAATGAACGGTTTTGGAAGTGGTTGGAGGAAGACTACCATCGCAAGCCACATTCTTCTCTCAATGGAAAAATGCCGCTCGAAGTGTACTTGTCCCAGATTGATCAAGTACGGATGGTCGACGACCCTGCCAAATTAGATCCTATCTTTCTTAAACGGGAGAATCGAACTGTCAAACATGACGGAACGTTTTCGCTCAATAACCAGCTGTATGAAGTTCCCGAGCGATTTATAGGTCAAAAGATCGAGATTCGTTACGATGAACAAGGCGTGCATATCTATGAGGACGGGAAACCAGTCGCTCGCGCTTCTGAAGTGAATTTTCATGATAATGCTCATGTAAAACGAAAACGACCCGCCATCTCCTTCGCTGATATGCAAGGGATGGACAGGAAAGGAGAAGATAGGGAATGATCATGGCATTCTATTCCCTTTCCAAAATCCCTTTTGCCAAGGAAACCAAAGGTATGTCGCCCTATACTTCCCGTTCCTTTCAAGAAGCAATGGGATGTTTAACCTACATGAAGCAGGTTCGCGGCATGGCACTTGTTGTCGGCGACCCGGGAGCCGGTAAAACCTACGCCTTGGGTGCATTTGCCGAAGGCTTGGGCCAATCGCTCTACAAGGTCATCTATTTCCCGTTGTCTACAGGAACAGTAACTGACTTTTACCGTGGATTGGCCTTCGGCCTAGGAGAACAGCCACAAAGTCGGAAAGTGGATCTGTTTCGCCAAATCCAACAGGCGATTAGCCGTTTGTTCTACGAACAAAAGATTACGCCGGTTTTCATCCTTGACGAGATGCAAATGGCCAAAGATGTCTTTTTACAAGATTTGAGCCTGCTCTTTAATTTTCACATGGATACCCAGAATCCTTTTGTCCTTCTTATATGCGGCTGGCCTTACTTACGGGACCGTCTGTCGTTAAACCCACATAGATCCTTATCCCAGCGGCTTTTGGTTCGACATCAGGTCGAGCCGCTGGATAAGGAAGAGGTCAAGGGATATATGGAGCATCACCTTGCCTATGCCGGGGCGAAATATCCGATTTTCACGGAAGACGCAATAGAAGCTGTTAGTGCCTGTTCCAATGGATATCCACGCCTGATTAATTTATTGGCTATGCACGCCCTATTATATGGCAGCCAAAACAAAAAAGAACAGATCGATGCCGAAGTCATCCGGATCATCGCCCCGGAGTGCGGTCTGGCATTGAGATAGCTTGGATGGCTTAGAACGAGTCAAAGGGGACAACCCTGATCCCCAAATATTCTCAGGAAAGGAAAGAATCATGATGACCCGAACCCAAAAACCAGGAATCCTCGTCTATTGTCCTGCCAAGGAACGCTGGCAAATCCAAAAGATAGACCATTCTTACGACCTTCACTGCGGCGATTGTTTCGAGATTAAGGTAGGCTATGAGTATATCCCTTGTAGAATAGAACTTGGCTGTGAATGGCTGTTATACCTTCGGGAAACTCGATTTTATTTACATCCAAAACAGAAATACGAAGTGAAAGTCGATTAACAAAGAGTGACAAGTGATTACTTCTTAGACCCAGTAGAAAGGCAATAGCTAAATGCTATTGCCTTTCTACTGGGTGCAACAAGCGATAGCGCGTTAGGAAAAAAGCAAACTTGATCACGTATTAGACGAGTATATAGGGAATGAACGATTTGAACAAGAGCGGAATTGGGATAAAGTGTAGTTGAAGTAGGATGGATTGGATAATAGTGGAATGAAATACTCGCCAGAAGACCGCGAAAGCGTGCAAATTTTTTAATCATTGGCTAATTTATTCTGAAAAAGGGGCCTAAAATCTTTCGATATGGGACCTAAATAATTTGCAAATCCTAAGCCGATTTATTGTGCAAATTCACAACGTATGATCGTTACCTCCTCCATTTCATAATTCCTTATTATATTTTCTAGCGTTTATTCCATTATATGGTAAAATGTGAGGTTTTTAAATTGGAAATTAAAATAGAAAAAACCACCTTATCTTCCGAATACCCCTTTTCAATTTATGAAACCAATGGCAAGATAAAATTTTTAATATGTTATATTGCGTAACGATACGTTATATGTTATATTGTGTTTAGGTTAAAAGAAGCGAATTAGACAGGGTAGGTGAGGGATACACCTCCTTAGATTCTATATCCCTATTCGTTTCACTATAACCTTATATATTACGTAATATAACGTAATACTACGTAATGATAAAATGGAAGGGGATGTCCTCCTTGAGTTTAGGTGGATCAATTCGTCAATCTGGTAATAACGCTCGAGCAATTGACAATGGCAATGGAACAGGGCTCGTCCAAGTATACAATCCAAACTCAGGCCAATGGCAAAATGCTATGACATTGACATCAGCCAGTGGATATACTGGCTACCAACGAGCTCAAATTGTGGCGCAGCGGTTAAATAACATTTTTTTAAATGCTTCTAATGATTTGGAATTTATAACCCCCGGTTGGGTGGGTGGCGGTTACGGTATTATTTGGGCTAATGTTACTTGGGGACAGGGTTCTACAACGGTTAACGGTACCACTTATCCGGAGAACCTATATAGCACGACTGTTACAAATATTGTTCAAATCACATCTTCGGATGCAAGTTACCATTCTTCAGCACCATACGCACTTGCGTTGGAATGGGCAAACAACATTCGTGGTCCGGTCAATGGCATTAATGTTGCAGGAAACCCCATTTATCAACTCAATACTGCTTCTAACTCGACGGACACGAGCGATTTTGGATCGTGGACAATTTCCTACTATGGGGCAGGCGAGGCGCAACCTAGTTTGTATGTGGCAAACGGTGAATTTTTCCATCCGTGTGATTTGATTGTTGCAAAATCACCGGAGTCTAGTTTCTCCTTAAACACCTGGATTAACCTAACGAACACAGCAGGTGGAAGTATTGTCGCTCGTATTGTTGATCAAACGGCTCCCAATTTATCTTCTTCTTCTTGTGCAACAATCAAAAAAGGTAGAGTTGATTTGTCCAAAGGTGGAACCTATCCAGCACTAGGAGTTCAAAGTCTACAGTGTGCAAATGTAAGTTCTCCGTAAGTTAAGTCTGAATGGGAGTGGAGCAATTATCCACTCCCATTCAGACTGTCTGGAAAGTCTCGATGATTTTTTAATTCAATGAATGTAAAAAAACTAATCGGTCATTAACGGGTAATGAAAACAGGGGGTATACCGAATAATGTAGCCTATAAAACATTAATTGCATGTCCGATGAAATTTTAGAGTGAAGAATATAAAATCGTAAAGGCTTGATTACTTCAATGGCTGCATTGACTCTGCAATCTTTGTAAGCATTTCTTGACTAAAGAGATACGTTGAACCACCTACTTCAATGTAGGTTTTGTTCATCCAAAATGTTAAATACCAACCACCATAATCAGGGGTAATTAAAAATGTAGCGGATATTCCGTTTTTCAATTTCACATTACCTGCATCGATGACGTTCATAAGCTTCAGTTTTTTGGTTGATTCTCGAATGATCATAGAGCCATAAATGAAAGAAACAAAGTTTTTGCCTGCTCTTGCGAAAAAATTTTCATTATTATTCATGATTGTCGGTACAAATGGTTGAGTGACTCCCACTTTTTGGGCTTCCTGAAGAAACTGGTTTTTTTGTTCATTTGTATAGGTAATAGCTTGAAATTGTATAAATACGTGATTTGGTTGTATTTGAGACGATTTATTTGTCGATGGCAATGTTTGTGAATTTGACGATTGCGATGGATTTGTATGAGTTGTTAAATTTGAATTAGAAGTTGTTTTTGGAATAGCAGTGTTGGTACTGGAGACCTGTACTCCCTTTTGTGGTTCATTTGTCTTCGTCATAGTTTCACCACACCCGCTAAGAAGAAGAACGGAAACAAGCCAGATCGGTAAAATCCACGGTTTCAAACAAATCCCTCCCACTTAATGCTTCTTGATAGCTTGACTCGATTCCAGATTATAGAATATATTTCATATAGTCAATGTTATATTTCATGACGTAACAAATGATTATAGATTGAGTGTGAGGGTAAGGAAATCGAAACGATGTAAGTAACAATGAGAGATACACCGCCTTGTATCTACCCTACTTTCCACAATCTTTATTAATACGTAACGAAACATAATATAACATTTTATGAAATGGAGTGTTTGTAATGGGATTGTCAATTCGTGTTTCTCGAAATACACCCACTGAAGGATAGTATTCAGGAAGTGTGATTGCTGGACCTATGATAAACCATGTTCCGTTTTAGATTCCGATACCCAAAGTGAAAACCATTAAATGGGGAAACACCAAACAGTACGAAGGAGATTAATCTTTTTCATTGAACATATGTCAGTAGCATTTCCTAAATGGATTTTTACATATACTATACTTGACAAATCGAAATATTTCCATAATTTTAAAAGATAGGTGTTTGTTGGATACCTACCGTTCGATTCAATTAAAGTACAGGGAACAGAAGGGAATGGGGCATATGGATTTGCGAAATCGAGTCGTTTTGGTAACAGGCGGTGCAACGGGGCTGGGACGAGCCATCAGCCTTGAGCTTGCCCGGGCAAATATGCTGGTTGCCATCAATTATTCCCGATCGGAGGATGATGCCAGGGAGACGATGCAAGCCATCGAGGAACTGGGCGGGCAATGCATGATGGTAAAAGGGGATGTTTCATCATCCGAGCAAGTGGAAAAACTGGTACAGGAAGTTGTCAATCGTTTTGGCAGATTGGATGCGGTCGTTGCCAATGCAGGAACGACTGTATTCCGTCCATTTGAAGATCTTGACGGCATTACGGAAGAAGATTGGGATCGAATTCTGGGAGTCAATGTAAAAGGCGTGTGGTTTACGGCCAAAGCAGCAGCTCCGTATTTGAAAGCGAATGGCTCCGGACGGATTGTCATTACAACATCTGTCGCGGGGATTCGGCCATCGGGAAGTTCTTTGCCCTACTCGGTTTCCAAAGCGGCTGCAAACCATCTGACAAAAGGCTTGGCAAAAGCAATGGCTCCGGATGTATTGGTCAATGCTATCGCCCCTGGGCTGCTCGATACCCGATGGACCCGCGGCCACAGAGAAGATACGATTCAAAATTTTTTGAACAGCTCTCCTTTAAAACGGGTTGCAACATTGGAAGACTGCGCGCGGCAAGTACGTGTATTGATTGAAACAGATTCGATGACAGGGGAAATAGTCGTCGTCGATGCAGGCTCGTCTCTATAATTTCATGTGTCGTTATCATTTCATTTGAAGATATTCAGCGGCTGGGAGGAATTCAATTGATCAAAAGATTTGAACATGTCGGTATTCTTGTTTCGGATATGGAACGTTCTCTTGCATTTTATAAGGAAGTGTTCGGTTTACAGCTTCGTTTGCGAGCGGCCTTGAATGAACAAGTGGAACTGGCCTTCTTATACCATCCCGACCAGCCGGATTTCGAGGTGGAATTGATTGGCGGAAAAGCGATGGATGCCAAGGAAGGTTTTGTGAATCATCTGGCGGTTCGCGTGGAAAATATCGATGCGGCCATGGAGCGATTGAAACAATTGGGAGTCAAAATGCGGGACGAAGTTCCAAGAGTCATACTGAATCGTGTGAAAATCGCCTTTTTTGAAGGGCCGGATGGAGAAGCGCTGGAGTTGGTGGAAAGGGAATAGTCAAAAGGGAATGGAAAGAGGTGCCATGGATGTGTCGATGGCGCCTTTTTTCATTGGTTTCGAATCGTTAAGAAAAGGACACAACTCAATCATTGACGAATGAAAAAAGCGTATGCCATGATTAAGTGGGTATTTCTATCTGTACAACCATTTTGTTGCAGAACCAACCGCCAATTATCTCTCGAATGGAGGCACTCGGATGAACTCCGGCAGCGGTTACTTCAGACGAACGCTATCGATCCGCTCCCAAAGGATTCAGGAACGTCGCAGTGTAGAAAAATTGATCGAATTACGAGGGCAAATTGACGAGCTCGTTTTGGATAAAGCAAGTGTATCCGAAATTTACTCATTGGTATGTCAGCGGCTTGTCGAGATCATTCCTGCCAGGCTTGTGTGGGTGGGAACAAAAGAACCGGATGGCAGTGTAGTATTGCAAGCGTATACGGGAGCGGCAGCCGGAATGATGGAACAAGTCGTGCATAAAGGAATTATGCCGCGATGGGATGATTCAGATTTTGGCAGAGCATCGGTCGGGAACGCATTGCGAACCGGCCATACACAGTTTAGCAATTTTATAAAAGGTGAGGAAGAGCAAATACGCCACTGGAGGGAACTGGCGGAACTGTTTGATATTCGTTATTCCGCAGCGTTTCCCCTGAAGGATTGTGACCAAACATTTGGCGTGCTGGTCATTTATACCAACCAATCTGACGGTTTTTTACCCGGTCAGATTCAGGTGCTGGAACGAATCGGCAAACGTCTGGCCGTTGCCATGTTGGTCTCAATCGAACGAAAGCGGCTGGAAGATAGCGAGGAACGGTTGCGCATTTTGCTGGAGCATTCCAAGGATATTATTACGTTAAAAGATCATGAAAAACGTTGGATCGCGATGAGCAGAGTGGCTATGGACCTACTTTGCCTGTCAAATGAGAATTTTTCTGTCTCGTCTCTTGAAGATGTATGGAAACAAAAGCCTGCATCCAAAGCAAATCTCCAATGGATTGATGAGATGGACAAGATTGCCTGGGAAACAAGATCCCCCGTCAAACAGGAATTGGAATGCAAACAAGGCGATGAACAGTATCTTGTGTTTGATCTGGTCAAGATTCCTGTCTTTAACCAAGATGGATCGAAAAAAATGATGATCAGCATTGGCCATGATATTACGGAACGCCAAAGAATCGAAAGACAAATGGTTCACGATGCACAGCATGATCCACTGACTGGATTGCCAAACCGCCGGGCACTCATGGAACGGTTGCCGCGGTTGATGGAAGGAGTCAGGCAGAAGCAGGGGATGTTGGCATTGTGTTTGTTAGATCTCGACGGATTTAAGGAAGTCAACGATTCTCTCGGGCACCATGTGGGAGATCAGTTGTTGCAAGAGATTTCCATGCGTCTTGCGAGTATGGCGGGAAACGGAAATCTTGTGGCGCGGCTTGGCGGAGATGAATTTGTAATCGTGCTCCATCAGTTGCGGGACACAGATCAAGTGCAATCCATCGTTTCGCAAGTGTTGCAAGCCATACAAAAACCATTCAATTTTGATCCCTTTTCCCATGACCATTTGATTCAGATTTCCGGAAGTATGGGTGTGGCTTTTTTTCCTCTTCATCATGAGGATCCGGAAAATTTGTTGCGGTATGCAGATTTGGCCATGTATGCCGCGAAAGCCCGCGGTGGAAATTGTTTTAAAGTATTCGAAGAAGACTGGAATACGAAAACAAAACAACAACTGCATATCCGCAAAAGAATGAGAAAAGGCATCGAAAAAGAAGAATTTCGGCTGTATTATCAACCTGTCATTCACTTGCGTACAGGAGAGCTCCTAAGTGTGGAAGCGTTGATTCGTTGGCAAGATCCAGAAAATGGACTCTTGAACCCGGGGGAATTTTTGCCGATGATCGCAGGAACCGGGTGGCAAGTGGAATTGGATCGCTGGGTATTGCGAACGGCGGCCATGCAAGCGAAAAAATGGTTGTTGGAACATCAGCCGTTGGCAATCTCGATTAATATTTCGAGAGACTACCTTTTGCATGCGGATTTTTTAAAGGATTTGCGAATGATTTTGCAGACATCTCCCCCTTCTCTGTCCCAATATCTCATCATCGAGGTATTGGAATCTGTCAGACAAGACGATATTGCCATTTCCTTGCCGGTTTTACAAGTATGTCGCGAGATCGGAATACGGATTGCATTGGATGACTTCGGAACGGGCGTTTCCTCACTGGTTCATTTGCAGCGCATACCGGCTGCTTATATAAAGATTGATCGGGATTTTATCTGCCGAATCATGGAGAGCAACGAAAATCGGGCGATCGTAACGGCACTTGCGGCATTTGGTCAACATGCCAAACGCAAAGTGTTGGGGGAAGGTGTGGAAACATTGGAATTGGGCAAGGAGTTATTAAATTTGGGATGTTATTGGGGACAAGGATTTGCAATTGCACGGCCAATGCCGCCGGAACAAGTTTACCACTGGTATGTAAATTGGCAGATACCAAAGGAATGGCGAGCATGACAAAGCAATTGCAAAAGGTAGGATTTTGTTGGCAATTGTCGAATGTATAATAAAAAACCATGAAAAATCGGGAATTTTGTAGATGCTTCGTGAAGACATGCCTGTTGCGGAACCGGAACGATCTTGTGCCGGCATGGAAGGATACAGGATTTGCAACGGAACGATGAAGCGTTGGTGGAGGTTGAACCGATGTTAGATTTTGAACAAATTCCTTTTGCGGTGGAATTTGCAGAGAATCCTGAACCGCGCTGCCCTTGTATTTTGCTTTTGGATACTTCGGGATCGATGATCGGGAAGCCAATAGAAGAATTAAACCAGGGATTGCACGTTTTTAGGGAAGAGCTAATGGCAGATGCCATGGCAGCCAAGCGAGTCGAATTGGCCATTGTAAGCTTTGGACCTGTTCAAGTGCAAACAGATTTCCAGACGGTAGATGCATTCGAGCCGCCTACATTGGCGGCGCATGGTGATACGCCGATGGGAAAGGCGATTGAACAAGGGCTTTTGATGTTAAGCAAACGCAAAGAAATTTATAAGCAAAACGGAATCGCATATTATCGGCCATGGATCTTTTTGATCACGGACGGTGCTCCGACAGATCTGTGGGAACAAGCGGCAGAGCAAGTAAAACAGGGAGAAGCGACAAAATCCTTCATGTTTTTTGCGGTCGGCGTGGAGCGGGCAAATATGGGAATCCTGCGGCAAATTTCCATACGTGAACCGTTAAAACTAAAAGGTTTGCGTTTTGGTGATTTGTTTACATGGTTGTCCAATTCGCTCAGTTCTGTCTCCCATTCCTCTCCCGGAGACAAAGTTCCACTGACAAATCCGGCAGCACCGGATGGCTGGGGCGTTGTTGAATGATAGAGTCGAAATGGAAGTATTCTTTCGTTTCTGTGACGGGCACTTCCCATAAAAAAACAGGCAGCGCCTGCCAGGACTTTAGCATGTGTGATATTTTGTCTTCCCGTACAGGTGGAACGATATTGACCGCTGTGGCATCAGATGGAGCAGGGAGCGCCAAGTACGCGGAACAGGGATCGAAGCTTGCCTGTGACATGTTGATGCATGCCATTCGCCGGTGTCTCGAACAGCAGGACATAATGGATGTGCTGAATCGATCATTTTTTGAAGAATGGTTGCAGATGTTTCAAGACGAGGTGCAACGACAGGCGAATCAGGTGAGCGGCTCTGTACGGGATTTTGCTTGTACATTATTGGCTGCAGTCGTTACAGATACACATGGAGCTTTTGTTCAGATTGGCGACGGAGCTATCGTTGTTTCCGTTCCGGGAAAGCCGGAAGAATACAATTGGATTTTTTGGCCTGACCAAGGGGAATATGCCAATACTACCTGTTTTGCTACCGATCGCCATGCATCGCAACACTTGCGATTTGAACGGTTTGAAGGATGTTGCGAGGAAGTGGCGCTGTTTACGGATGGGCTGCAAATGCTTGCATTGCATTATCAAACGCAGACGGCACATAACCCTTTTTTTCGTTCTTTTTTTTCACATTTGCGATCCCAGAAAGAACGAGTTTCGAAGCGGTATTGCCAATCATTATATGCGTTTCTTGATTCATTCCCCGTGAATCAGCGAACGGATGATGATAAAACGTTAATTTTGGCCACGCGGAGAAGATGAAAGTGGACAAATACCAAAAATTTTATGATCGGAACGGAAAATCCGTAACACTTGGGAGCGAAATTGGCCGTGGCGGTGAGGGCAGCGTATATGAAATTCTACAAACCCCGAATCGCGTGGCGAAACTCTATCATCGGCCGGCCGACACACAAAAACGCTCCAAACTACTGAACATGATCGCTCTCCAAAACGATTCGCTGCTTCGTGCTACAGCTTGGCCGCTGGATCTGCTGACGGATTCCAATGGTCAGGCGATTGGCATGATCATGCCAAAGATTGCCGGATATAAGGACATTCATAAACTGTACGGACCCAAAACCCGTTTGACGGAATTCCCAACCGCCAATTATTCCTTTCTCATCCATGCTGCCACAAACCTGGCGCGTGCATTTGCTGCCGTGCATGAAAGCGGGCAGGTCATCGGAGATGTGAACCACAGCAATATCGTTGTATCAGACCAAGCGTTAATCAAGCTGATTGATTGCGACAGCTTCCAAATTACTGTGAACGGAACGCGGTTTCCTTGTGATGTGGGAGTCAGCACACATCAACCGCCGGAACTGCAAGGATTGTCTTTGCGCGGTATTCGGCGCACCCAAAATCATGACAATTTTGGGTTGGCGGTGCTGATTTTTCAATTGCTTTTTATGGGACGACATCCTTTCTCCGGGATTTATTTAGACAAAGGCGAAATGCCAATTGAACGGGCGATTCGAGAATTTCGTTTTGTTTACAGTCAAACAGCAAAAACGCAGCATATGCATCAACCGCCAAACACTCTTCCTTTGTCATCTGTGACAGGACCTTGCGCATTGCTATTCGAACAGGCGTTTTCCAGAAAGAGCGCGCAAGAGAATGGACGTCCCAGTGCCGAGGAATGGGTACAGGTACTCGAAACATTGCCGAATAAAATTATCAAATGCAACAAAAATACCGGTCACAGTTATCTGCATTCCTTATCTGAATGCCCGTGGTGCAGATGGGAGAAGAAATCGGGAATTTTATTGTTTCCCGGCGCTTTTTCCGCCAATCAGGGGAACGTTCAAGCGTTTTCCTTGCAAGCTGTATGGGCGCAGGTGCAAGCAGTGCCGACACCCGGTCCGATTCGGCAATTTCCGGATCTTTCAACATTTCATGCAGGCTTGTCTGAAGAAGGCAAGAAATATCGAATGCAGCGTCGGATACGGATTGTCAGCATCATCAGTTGTCCGGTGGTTGCAGGCGGGGCGGCAATCTTGTTTCCGGAGTGGAGCTTGATCATTGCAATCCTTTCATTCCTTGTCCTTACGACCGGTTCACTATGGAAAAGCAAGTTGTATAAAACATTAGCAAAACAATGCCAGGTAGCGCAAGAACGATGGGAAGAGTTGCGGAATCGGTGGGAACAGGAAACAGGGGATGAAGCCTATTATCAGAAACGCAAGGAACTTGAACATTTACGTTCGCAATATCAGCAGATCTCTGTAAATCGCAAACGAAAGTGGAAACAATTTGAAATGGGGCAGAAAAAACGCCAACTGGAATTTGAAGAAGAAATCAATACATATTGCTATAAGCTGGAACAACGGCTGCTTGCCGGGCACCAGCAATTAAAGCAAATTCTGTTAGAGATTGAGACGAAACGAAGAGACCTTTTGCAAGAGGCGGAAACGGTATGCGCGACCCTTGTTCAGGCAAAAACCGATTTGGGAATGCGCAAACAATGAATGCAATCCTAAGAAACAAAAACCAGTCCAAAACACGAAAATAAAGTGTTAGACTGGTTAATTCTCTTTCACTGCATTCAGCGAAGCCAATCCTTCATTTTTTGTTGCAGAAACACTGAATTTATGAACTAGAACCATAAAAACATTCATTAACAATGCAAATGCAGCTAAAATCCAGAGAGTGGCTTGGTATGAAAATGTGTCGAGACACCATCCGATAAATAAAGGCAGAACTGCACCGCCCGATCCTGCTGAAGCGATTAGGAGACTGGATGTTTGCTGGGTTGAACCTTGTAATGTTTGATTTGCCAATAGTAACGCTATTGCAAAAATTCCTGACATAAATAAGCCAATTAAAACGACTAAAATGAAAGAGATTTGCACATCAGGAATAACCGCCAAGAAGATAAGGATGAGAAACGTACCTATATTACTCCGGTTTAGAAAAAGAGAATAACTGATTTTTGCAGAAATTACTCCGGTCAAAGCCCGTCCTATGACCATTGCGCTCCAAAAAACAGCAACACTAAGTGTGGCAAAGGAATTACTGATCTTAAACTTCTCTATAAAAATGGATGGAATATAATTAGAAATACTAACTTCAATCCCTACATAGAGAAAAAAGAATAAAACAAAAATGATCAATAAAGAGCAATTTCGTTTGGAATTTGTGACTTTCATTTTGTTTTTCTGCGCATGGAGCTGCTTTTCTTTCAAGTAATCGTTATATTCCCCAAAGGGATACCATTTCCAGAGGATAGCCATAATTAGAGCGGCAATACTCACTATCGTAAACGACCAAGACCATATCTGTTTTTTTATCAACATACTAACCACGAATGGCATAAGTAGCGACCCAAGCCCAAAGAAAACCTCAAGCTTGCTCATTGCTTTCGATTGTTTATGCTTAATCAATTCAAGAATGAGAGCCCCGACTGTCGACTGAATGATCCCTAATCCTAGCCCCGAAATCGGTATAACAAGCTGAAAAATATACCAGTGAGGTAGTTTACTTACCGAGAACTGTGCAACTCCTAAACTTAAAAAGGCAAGGAGCAATACGTTTCTTCTCCCGAATCGTCGAACACACCAAGGAGAAATTAAAACGCCAAGAAGGAATCCGATAAATTGGGAAAATATTAATACTCCGCCATTACTGTAATTTTTACCATAAAATTTAAGCAACTCTGGGAGCAGAGAACCAATAATGACTTCGGTTACTCCAAGTAAAAGATACGATACTCCGCCCAACCATATGAGTCCGTGCTCATCTTTAGGGTTAGTCATTTGTTGTACCTCGTACCAGCATCACATCCACCTCATGACGGTTTAAGATTTCAATCATTTCATCGCTGGGTTCTTTATCTGTTATTAAAATATCAACGTCATCCCACCCACAAACGCGCTGAAAAAGTTTTCGTCCAAACTTTGTGTGGTCAGCTAATACAATCACTTGGTCAACTCTTCGTATCATTTCTCTTGCTAAATAAGCTTCTTCTGCGTCAGGAATGGATAAACCATCTTGGGTTATTCCACATGTACCCAAAAACAACTTATCTGCATTATAGTCTGATAACATTTCAATCGCTTTTGCACCATAAATAAAACGATGAGTCGGATTAAACAACCCTCCTAATACATGAAGGCTGCCTATTTCTTGCTTGGAAAGAATGCTGGCAATATCGATAGAATTTGTAACGACAACATTGTTTTGATTTAACATATACTCTGCAACAAACTGTACGGTCGTTGAAGCGTCCATAATCAAATACTCATTATTTTTGATTAGGGATGCAGCCAACTTTCCAATTTCTCTTTTCCCTTCTGGTTCATCAAGTAATCGTTGTTCATAATTGAGGACTTCTTTAGTTACAGAAGGAAGAATGGCTCCGCCTCTTGTTCGAATAATGCTCCTGTTTTCCTCTAGTTTCACTAAATCTCTACGAGCAGTATCTCTCGATACCTCAAAGACGTTGCAAATATCCTCAATACTGATTCTTTGATGTACCTGCAAATAATTCAATATACCAATTAACCGTTCCTCTTGGTACACAAGTCGTCACCACCTTGTTGCTATGCGTTCATTTTAAGGCACAATAAGTATTAATGCAATAAAATTTAAGCATTAGTAAGTTTTTTAAGTTTATTTAAGTTGTAAAAAATTACAAAAATTGCGGAAGCTACGAAATATTGCAGCATAATCTGCCGGATGGGTGGATTGTGCTTTTTGTGCTTGTGGATTGCAAAAAAAATAATTTCAGTATTTTGTCCACTGTGTATGCACAAAATATATAAAGTGTGCTATCATAAATAACAAATGCATGTGTTGTTTACCTGTATTTCAAAAGTTTGTCTTATTTTTCTGGAATCATCCACGTATCCGACTTTCTGCCGGAAGCGGTTGCAAAATGCACATATGTAAGGGGAGATGCAGGTTGGCAAGCAAGATTCTATCGGAATTTCTGAATGAGCATTTGACGGAATTAAAAAACAAGGGACTTTATAATGTCATTGATCCATTGGAAAGTTCCAATGGACCCATGATCAAAATCGCCGGAAAAGAGCTCATCAATTTATCTTCCAATAATTATTTGGGGCTTGCTACAGACCCGCGATTGAAAGAGGCGGCAATGCAGGCGACCCGGACATATGGTGTAGGCGCCGGAGCCGTACGGACGATCAATGGTACGTTACACATTCATGTGATGTTGGAAGACAAAATTGCAGAATTTAAACACACAGAAGCGGCTATCGCCTACCAATCAGGATTTAACTGCAATATGGCGGCAATCTCCGCAGTGATGGATGAACAGGATGCGATCCTCTCCGATGAGTGGAACCATGCATCGATCATTGACGGCTGCAGATTATCAAAGGCAAAAATTATCCGGTATAAACATTCTGATATGGATGATTTGCGCACACAAGCGAAACAGGCAAAAGACTCGGGATTCTATAAGAAAATCATGGTTATTACGGACGGTGTTTTCTCAATGGACGGCGATATCGCAAAGCTGCCTGAAATTGCAAAAATTGCCGAAGAGTTTGACTTGATCACATATGTAGATGATGCACACGGTTCAGGGGTTCTTGGCAAAGGCGCAGGCACCGTGAAACATTTTGGACTGTCAGACGACATCGATTTTCAGATCGGCACACTTTCCAAAGCGATTGGCGTTGTCGGCGGTTATGTGGCAGGAAAAAAAGATGTCATCGATTGGCTGAAAGTCAGAAGCAGACCCTTTCTTTTTTCCACTGCTTTACCCCCTGGCGATGTGGCTGCCTGCATCAAAGCATTTGAAATCATGATCTCCAGCACGGAGCTGCATGACCGTTTGTGGAGAAATGGGGATTATTTGAAAAAGGGATTAAAAGATCTGGGATATAACATCGGCCAAAGCCAAACGCCCATCACTCCTTGCATCATCGGCGATGAAATGCAAACACAAGAGTTCAGCAAACGATTGTACCAGGAAGGTGTGTATGCAAAAGCAATCGTCTTCCCAACCGTGCCCAAGGGAACCGGCCGGGTTCGCAATATGCCGACTGCCGCGCATTCAAGGGAGATGCTGGATCAAGCACTTGCTGTTTATGAAAAAGCCGGAAGAGAATTGAGCGTTATTTAAGACGACATTGCGGCCACATCATTTTACAAATGTGAAAATGGTGTGTTAGAGGGGATA
This sequence comes from Fodinisporobacter ferrooxydans, assembly GCF_022818495.1. Lineage (GTDB taxonomy): Bacteria > Bacillota > Bacilli > Tumebacillales > MYW30-H2 > Fodinisporobacter > Fodinisporobacter ferrooxydans. The sequence continues at coordinate 2,058,847 of NZ_CP089291.1, forward strand.
TGCGTATGAAACGGATACTTGTCACTGGGGCGTTGGGACAGATTGGTTCAGAGCTTGTCGGGAAATTGCGGGACGTTTACGGTGAGACACAAGTGGTTGCCACAGATATTCGAAAACCAGGGACCACAGTGACTGAATCGGGTCCATTTGAACTTCTTGATGTTACGGATGCCAAGCAGATGTTTGCAATCGTACAAACATACAAAATTGATACGATTCTTCATTTGGCTGCCGTATTGTCGGCAAAAGCGGAAGCACAGCCCTTGGCTGCGTGGAATTTAAACATGAGCGGATTGCTGAATGCCCTGGAAGCAGCACGGGCATATCAATGCAAATTTTTTACCCCCAGTTCCATTGGCGCGTTTGGGCCGAATACGCCGAAAGAGCAAACGCCACAAGATACCATCCAAAGACCTACAACCATGTACGGCATCAATAAGGTTGCGGGTGAACTGCTTTGCGATTACTATTGCCTTAAATACGGCGTGGATACAAGAGGGCTCCGATTTCCGGGACTTATCTCCCATGTGGCATTGCCGGGCGGCGGAACGACCGATTATGCGGTCGAGATGTATTATGAAGCGATTCAAAAAGGAACGTATGCGTCCTACATTGCCAAAGGCACCTATCTGGATATGATGTACATGCCGGACGCTTTGCAAGCCATTCTTACATTAATGGAAGCGGATGCAGATCAACTGCAGCACCGCAATGCATACAATGTTACGGCGATGAGCGTACAGCCGGAAGATGTGGCCGCAGTGATTCGAAAGCATATTCCATCCTTTACACTCGAGTATCGAGTCGATCCGATGCGGCAGGCCATTGCCGAGAGTTGGCCAAATTCGATTGATGCGACAACTGCCAAGCGGGAATGGGGATTTAAAACGGAGTACGATTTGCAAACAATGACACAGGATATGCTCGCCAAGCTGCAATGTCGTCTCCAAAATACAAAAACTGCATAACAGCAATAGGGCATCATCAAAATGATGTGTTTCAAGATGATGCCTGCTCCCAATTTTCTGAGTATACAGAACTCATTCGAATTTTGTGATACAATTCGTATCATGGAGCAGGAGTGAGGAGGAACCATTAGATGAAAATTGGATACCTTGGCCCTCAGGGCACATTTTCGGAAGAAGCATCCTTCCGTTATTTTTCTGATGCAACGATCAAAAGAATTCCATTTCCTACGTTTTTGGACATTTTTGAAGCAGTCCAAGAAGGCGAGATTGATCAGGGAATTGTTCCGATCGAAAATTCCATTGAAGGTACTGTCAGCGTGGTTTTAGACGGACTGCAAATCTATTCGGATGTATTTATTCAAGGTGAAATGATTCTGGATATTGAACAGCACTTGTTGGTGCTTGAAAACGTGGAGCTGGAGACGCTGAAAGAAATCTGGTCGCATCCGCAGCCCCTCGCCCAATGCCGGAATTTTATCCGCAACTTGAATGTGAAGACGAGAAGCTTCGACAGTACAGTTGCCGCAGCACATGAATTGATCCGCTCCCAAAATAAATCCGTTGGGGTGATCGGCACATCCTGGGCTGCAGAAAAGCTGCGATTACATATGTTGGCTTCCAACATACATGATTTTCCGGAAAATCATACGAGATTTGTCATCGTCCGGAAAGGTGAATACGTATCGGAGGATGCCAAAAAGACCATGTTGCTCATTACTCCAAGCGAAGAGCATCCAGGAGTTTTGGTGAATATATTAAACGTTTTCTCTGCATTGGAATTGAACCTGACTTGGCTGGAATCTCGTCCGACGAAAAAACGGTTGGGGGAATACCAGTTTTTCATGAAAATCGAAGAGGGATTGCCAAGCGAACGAATGCAAAAAGCCGTCCGAATTCTTGCATTGTACGGTCATTCTGTGCGAGTATTGGGAAGCTATTGAGCAGGTGTGATGCACCTCACAAACAGCCATTTGCATGTTCGCTATGATAGTCTGTAAGACCGTTGAGAATTCCCGGCATATTACTGGCGGATGTTGGCACATAAGATGTTTGACACTTCCAAAAGAGAACTGGTGAAGATGGTTGTTAGACTGGATAGAAATGGGGGAGAGGGAATTGGATCAACATCATTTTCGGCTCACTGCCAATTGGGACGGCGGCAGAAATGGAGTCGGTGCACTTGAGATCGGAAATCTCAAATCGGCAATCTCGGCTCCAAAGGAACTGGACGGGCCAGGCACCGGAACAAATCCGGAAGAAATGTTAATGGGAGCTGCCGCCACTTGTTATCTGATCACACTTGCCGCAATCCTGGAAAAACGCGCATTGCCGGTACGCAAACTGACAATGGAAACAGAAGGCATCGTAAGTACGGTTGGCGGCACGCATTTCGAGCAGATCATTCATCATCCGCATATTGTGCTGGCAGCAGACGCTACGGAAGAACAGGTGGAGACGGCAAATGCAGCGATCCTGCGTGCCGAAAAAGCTTGCATGATTTCAAAGGCATTGTCAGGAAACGTAGAAGTGAAAGCAATTCCTACAGTAACAAAGGAGTAAAAATAGGCATCGCCAACTATCTGATGTTGGCAATTCAGCCTTTTGCAAGTTCAGGCCGGGTATTTCGAAATATGTCCCGCAATTGACAAGTTCAAGTTTGTTCAAGTGAATGCAGCGATTACAGATCCTCAGAAACCTGGGGATTTTTTGTTTTATTTTGTACATCAAGGGATACTACATATGTCAAGTATTGACGAGCGTAAAAACCAATGGTACGTTTAATTAATATAGAAATACTAATCGATTTTATCGGATTTAAAATAAAATTGAAGGGGAGGGTATTATGCTGAAGGGGCAAGACGCCTCTACGATACTGGAAGTGGATCGTGTTTCTCTATCGTATGATATGACCAAAGATACTTTGAGCAATATATCGATTTTGGTGAAGAAAGGGGAATTTCTAAGTATCATTGGTTCCAGTGGCTGCGGAAAAAGCTCCTTATTAAATATCATTGCGGGATTTATTCACCCGACGAAGGGAAAAGTTGCAGTAAATGGAAAGCTCGTAGACAGGCCGGGACCGGAACGCGGAGTCGTGTTTCAGGATTTAGCTTTATTCCCATGGTTAAGTGTAGCGGAGAATGTTTCGTTTGGTTTAAAAATGTCTGGTATGGCAAAACAGGAACGATTGAAAAAGAGTATGGAAGCCATTCAAATGGTAGGGTTGACTGGTTCTGAGCACAAGAGTATCGCTGAGTTGTCGGGTGGCATGCGGCAACGGGTGGCAATTGCCCGTACATTAGTGACTGAGCCGGAAATCATTTTGATGGATGAACCGTTTAGCGCACTGGACGAACAGACGAGAGAACTCCTGCAGGAAGAGTTGCTGCGTATTCAAGAAAAGACCGGCATGACCATAATTTTGGTTACACACAGCATTGATGAAGCCATTTATATGTCAGACCGGGTTGTCGCGTTGCAAAGCAATCCGGGACAAATCAAACGTATATTAAATATAGAACTGGGCAGACCTCGCTATCCGGAATTGCGCGTGACCGCTGTTTTCAATCAATATAAAAGACAATTGATGGAGTCGCTGCGGGAGGGATTTGGAGCGCAAAACGCAAATGAATATGAAATCTAAATAAACGTAATACCAGAGACATATAAAGGGAGAGTCATAGATGATATTGAGCAGGATATCAAGTAATAAGCGCATCATTGGTACGTTTGCAGCGGTATTTATGGTTGCCGCCATTTTGTCGGGCTGTGGTGCTGGAGGTACTGCAACAAAAAATAGCCAAGGTGAAAACGGCAAAAGTGCTGTCCAAGACATTAAGATTGGGTATGTAGATATTTTGGCGGACGCTCCGGCAATTATTGCAAAGGAAAAACACACGATGGACCAGCAAGGTGTAAAAAGCGAGTTTTTCGCTTTTGAAAATGGTCCAGACTTATACAAAGCTTTATCGTCCGGAAAGCTTGATTTTGCATATGCCGGTGTGCCGGCAGCCGTCAACTGGTTGTCTCGCGGCGCACAATTCAAGATCATCGCCAAAGTGGATGATGGAAAATTCGGCTTATTGACCAAAGCGTCGTCGGGAATCCGGCAGCCATCAGATTTGAAAGGGAAAAAACTCGGCAATGTCGTCAAAGGAAGCGGTGTAGATTTGCTCGTCCGCGGATTTTTGCTACCGGAGGCAGGGTTAAATCAACAGTCGGTTACATTGGTGCAAATGAATATGGCGAATATGGAACAGGCGATTGACAACGGTGCGATCGATGCTGCAGTAGCGGGTGAACCCTTTTTGACATTTGCGGAACTGCGCGGTTTAAAAGTCGTCAAAGAATTGCCAGATCCGGGAATGGTCGTTTTGGCTAGGGAGGCATTTTTGAAAGAGCACCCGGATCTTGTAAAAACATTCATGCAAGGACATATTGCATCGATCGATTTTATTCATCAACATCAGCAGGAAGCGGCGGCGATTTTGGCTAAATCCTTTCACGTCCCGGAAATTAAAAACAATGGCAAAAACTATACACCTACACAAATCATGATGGCAGCGATGAAGCGAAATGCGTTCGATGCTGCATTTACGAATAACGATATCCAATTCTACAAAAAAATTGCCGATACCAATTTGAAATTAAAGCTGATCGATAAACCGTTGGATATCACACAATTTATCGATCGCTCCTTGAGCCAATAAACAGATCGGAAAGCGGGCGAATGATAGATTGAAAAAGTTTCATTTTGGCATATTGTCTTTTCCTTTTATTCTGGCAGTGTGGATCGCTGCCTCGTATCACTATCCCGCATTAGTGTTTCCGGGGCCTCTCCAAACATTTCAGGAACTGAAAAGACAAGTCGTTTCTACGGAATTTTACCATCATATCGGGATTAGCCTTTACCGATTATTTATCGGATTTTCGATTGCGGCAATTGCTGCCTTTCTCGTCGGGATGTTGGCCGGAGTATCCAAGGCTTTCCGGCAGTTCATCACACCGCTGATCATGATTTTCCAAGCGACGCCGCCGATGGCATGGGCACCGCTGTTGATTTTGCTGCTTGATTTGGGGAATGCGCCGATGATTGCCGTTATTGTCATCGCCGCGTTTTTTCCAATCGTCGTCAACGTAATCGAAGGAACAGAACGAATCAAGCTGTCCCATATCCGTGCGGCACAGTCCTTGGGAGCTAGCAAATGGCAGTTGGCTTTGCATGTCTATTTGCCGGAAGTCATGCCATCCGCATTGACAGGAGTTGTGGTTGGTTTTGGTGTTGCCTGGCGGTCACTCGTTGCGGCAGAAATGATCGGCGGCAATGCGGGAATCGGCTGGCTGATCTCTTCCAGCGGACAAATTGGCAATTCGTCGCTCGTTATGGTGGGAATTATTACAATCGGAATTTTAGCCATGTTATTTGAGTTTTTGTTGCTGCATCCATTAAAGAAACGCTTTGCTTCGTGGGCGCCACGGGCATAAGCGGTTGACTGCGGGGAATCCTGTTTACCGGATGGTGGAGCGGGTATCGGGCATCTGTAAAGCAGTAATGGATATTAGGAATCCGGTATGCAATTGCCGTTAAATGCAAGTGAATATTTCCGAAAAAGCTGCTTTGGGTCCGTTGATCCTATGCAGCTTTTTCGTTTTAAACTGTAGTCCCAGAACTTGCAATTTCGGATGCGCAAACTCATAATAAAAGACTATGAGAGAATGATTGAAGATTTTGAATTTTAATAGGATAGATGGAAAAGAGAAAGCAAGTTTCACATATTTGGAAAGAGAATGGGGGGATACGTTTTGGGAGCTTATTGGAATACGGCGATGACTGTGACATTGCCGATTGTCATAGCTGTTTTAAGCGGCGGATTGTTGCAAAAATACCGTAACATTCAAACAAAAACACTCGTGGATGTCAGCCTTTACGTGTTGGCTCCCAGCCTGATTTTGTACGCATTGGTTGACGGGAGCGGATCGATTTCCCGTATTCTCTCTGTACTCGGATTTACATTAGTAGATATGGGGATTCTATGGTGCATCAGTATCGTTGTCGGCAAAGTGGGGCGTTTTGACTCTTCCACCCGGGCATCCATTACTTTGACAACGGTGTTCAGCAATTGTGTGAATTACGGTCTTCCCGTTACTTTGTTGGCGTTTGGAACAAATGGGTTTTCCATGGCTGCCATTTATATTATTCCGCAGATTGTATTGGTGAACAGTCTCGGTATCTATATCGCCTCCAATTCGTCAAAAAGCCCGTTGTCATCGTTGGTTGAAGTAGTAAAGATGCCTGTTGTATACGCATCTGTCGCCGGTATCGCAATGTTTGCCGCGCATGGGCACTGGCCAAAAGGACTTGACAATTCCTTTCACGTTTTGGGGGATGGATATTCTGCCATTGTCTTGCTTGTATTGGGCGCACAGCTTGCAAAAGCAAATTGGCGGGATTTTAAACGGACGGATTTGTGGCTTGCAGTTGGGTTGCGCCTTGTCATTGCACCGATTGTTGCCAAATTGACATTGGTTTTACTGGGAATTCATGGGCTCCTGGGATCCGTCTTATTTGTAGAAGCAAGTATGCCCGCCGCAGCCAATGCCGCGATCATGATCGAACGGTTTGGCGGCAACAAACGACTTGTAGCTATGACGGTCGCCGTTACGACAACGATCAGTTTTTTTATACTGCCTGTGGAAATTCTAATGGGATCATAAAATCCGGATGATGTATTGCAGTGGATTCATTAACACAGTGGATTCATGAAATTGCATAAAACATTCAAAAGAAAAAAATTCATAAAAAGTTCGCTTTTCTAACGGGCATATTGTGTGTAGAATTGTATGTGCAATGAAATTTTGTGTACAATGAAATACGGAGGTGAACGAGATGGATGCAATATCGATTTGGATGTGGGCACTTTTAGGCGTTTTGCCTTTGTTGATTTGCATATTTATCACGAAAATTACTATACAAGCGCGCGATCACAGCTAACAAACGACTCGACTCGATTGAGTCGTTTTTTTGTTTATGGGGGTGAGTGGATTTGATGTTGATTGTGCGGAAAATAGGACTTTGAAAAATTTCATTGCGAATGAAAAAATATCCATGCTATACTATTAATATAAAACTCGGTTTATTATATTAAACCAAAGCGCCAGATGAGTGACAGAAATGAGGTTCACCGAAGCAATGAAACCAAAGTATTGGGTACCTGCATTGGAAAGGGCCCACGCCATTCTTGCACAGATCGCTTCTGAACCAGGTTCTCTCCGCCTCATTGATTTAGCCACGCGATTGGATATCAACAAAAGCTCCATGTTCTCTTTATTGCATACCATGGAGACCATCGGATGGATTGTGAAAGAAAAAGGCGATACGTATATGCTAGGTCCTGCTCTCGGGGCATTTGGCGCTGCCTTTTCGAATCAATTCCAATTGCAGGAAGCTTTTCGGCTGGAAGCGATTTCGACTGTACAAAAGATAGAAGAAACGGTTCAGTTGGGTGTATTGGATGGGAATCAAGTGATCTATCTTGGAAAAGAGGAATGTATAGCGCCGATTCGCCTGGTCTCCAATCCCGGTATGCGATTCCCGGCACATGCCACGGCTTTAGGGAAAGTCCAATTGGCTCAGCATGATTATCAAACACTGCAGCAGTTGTATCCGGATGGACAGCTCGAAGAACGAACACCTTTTACGGTGAAACATTTGTCGGAATTGTGGTTGCAGCTGCAGGAAATTCATAAGCTGGGATACGCATTTGATCGGGAGGAAGCAGTACAGGGGTTTTTTTGTATTGCCGCACCGATTTTCAATCATGAAGGACGAATCATCGGGGCAGTTAGTGTTTCCATGGTAGAAACCAGTTGGAAGGAAAAGTGGGAAATGGCAATTCGTGAAATTCTTCAATTGGCACTACGCATCTCAAGTCGTGCCGGTTTTGTGAGGAAAGGAGAGTAGAAGGGTGAGGCTGACTGAAAAAGTTGCTCTAATTACAGGTTCTGGTTCCGGGATCGGCAAAAGCTCGGCGCTATTGTTTGCAAGCGAAGGTGCCAAGGTGATTGTAAATGATGTTTCCCATGAACAGGGTATGGCAACCGTACAGGAGATACGGCAAAATGGCGGCGAAGCTTGTTTCCTTCAGGCAGATGTGACAAACGCCGCTGAAGTAGAAGAAATGGTCAAACAGGCGCTGCAGCAGTATGGAAAAATTGATGTGCTGTTCAATAATGCGGGAATTTCCGGTGTCGGCAGTGTGCATGAGACAAGTGAAGAACTCTGGGATCGAGTGGTCAATGTGAATATCAAGGGAGTTTTTTTGCCGAGCAAATATGTCGTTGTCCATATGATGGAGCGCAAGACGGGCTGCATCATCAATATGTCTTCCTGCATTGCCGAGATCGGATTGATGCGGCGGGCGGTATATTCTGCGACAAAAGGCGCCGTGCTTGCACTGACCAAATCCATGCAGGTGGACTATGCTCCCTATAACATTCGTGTAAACGCTTTACTTCCCGGTACGATTCTGACTCCTTTTGTGGAAAATTACTTGCGAACATCCTATGACAATCCGGAAGAAGCCTTTGAAACTCTGAAAAAACGGCAACTGAGCGGTGATCTTGGCAAGCCGGAAGACGTGGCAAAGGCCGCATTATTCCTTGCTTCCGATGAATCCAAGTTTATGATGGGCGCGCCTCTCTATATCGATGGGGGAGCCACCTTTGGGAAAATGGCATAATCGAAAACTGCCATTCGTATTCTAGTACAGAATCTGGCAGATCGATGGAACGTCAATCTGGTTATTCTGGTTAATCGCTTGGCGTTTTGGACACGGCAACAAATAAATGTTTTACATAGTTTTCATTTTTAAAAATAGAAAGCAGGGACGAAATCAATGAAATTACTTACATTCCGTACATTACATGGACTACAACTGGGTGTCAAAACAGACCGCGGCATTTTGGATGTTGCAAAGGCGGCGGCTGCACTTGCAACTGAGATGGCAATTCCACAAACCATCGATCAAGTATTAGACGGAAATGCCAATGGAATTGAACATCTGGAAAATCTCGTGTCACAAGCACTTGCAGGAGAAACGAACAACGACTATTTCTATTCGGAGGAAGAATTAAATATCGGCCCTTGTGTTCCGAATCCCGGGAAAATTATTTGTGTTGGGTTGAACTACAGGAAGCATGCGGAAGAATCCAATATGGCAATTCCCACAAGTCCCGTATTATTTAATAAATTTAAAAATGCAATTGCCGCACATGGTGATACTGTGTCTCTTCCAACGGACGGCGAACAATTCGATTATGAAGCGGAATTGGCCATCGTTATTGGCAAAAAAGCAAAACATGTGGAGAAAGAGCATGCGTTGGATTATGTATTTGGCTATTGCAATGCGAATGACCTGTCTGCCCGTGATTTGCAATTCCGCACCAGTCAATGGCTGCTCGGCAAAGCTTGTGATGGATTTAGTCCCATCGGTCCATATCTCGTGACAGCGAATGAAGTTGGCAATCCCAATGAACTTGCGATCCGCTGCTACCTGAATGGACAGTTGCGCCAAGATTCCAATACGGCAGATATGATTTTCTATTGTGACGAAATTGTCAGCTACCTGTCTCGGTATATGACATTAGAACCGGGAGATTTGATTTTGACCGGCACTCCGGAAGGCGTGATTATGGGATATCCGAAAGAACAGCAAGTATGGTTGCGGGAAGGCGACGAAGTGACGATCGAGATCGAAAAGCTGGGACGACTGACCAATCGAATTCAGAATGAAGCGTAACCCTGTTTTTCTATCATTTTTAAACGGAACATCGTTTTATAATATAAAACAATAGAATATAGGGGGATCACAATGAACGTTCTTGGTGATTTGCTGAAGCATGTACCGGTTCCGCGCATGGTCAAAGTACGGCAGTCGTTTTACGCACCGGAAATTGCCGATGTAGCGGCAGCCGTGCAAACAGCAATTGGCGAGGCAGGTGTATTATCGCGCATTCAGCCGGGAGATCGGGTAGCGATTGCGGTTGGCAGCAGAGGGATTGCAGATATTCCGATTTTGACGCGAGAAGTGGTTCGTGCGGTCAAGTCGGTGGGGGGAGAACCTTTTGTCGTGCCGGCGATGGGAAGTCACGGAGGTGCAACTGGTGAAGGACAGCTTGATGTCCTTCACCAGTTGGGTGTGACGGAATCGTTTATTGAAGCGCCGATTCATTCCGGCATGGAAGTGGCGGAAGTGGGACGACTGTCCAATGGTCTTCCTGTCTATATCGACAAACATGCTTATGGAGCCGATAAAATTATTGTCATTAACCGGATCAAACCGCATACGGCGTTTCGCGGCCCTGTTGAAAGCGGTTTAATGAAAATGATCACCATTGGTCTTGGCAAGCAAAAAGGAGCCGAGGCTGCTCATGCCTACAGTTTTAAATATATGGCGGAGCATGTACCGGCAATGGCGAACATGGTCATCAGCAAGCTGCCGATTATTTTTGGGCTTGGAACCATTGAAAATGCTTTTGATCGCCCGGCGAAAATCGTGGCAATACCTGCGGAAAAACTGATGGAGGATGAACCCGCATTGTTGCTCCAAGCAAAAGCGCTGATGCCAAAGATCCTGTTTGATCCGTTGGATGTATTGGTCGTCGACGAAATCGGCAAAGACATCTCCGGTGATGGCATGGATCCGAATATTACGGGGCGGTATGCGACTCCCTATGCCAGCGGCGGGCTTGCCGTCAATCGGATCGCTGTCCTCGGGTTGACGGAGAAAACCCATGGCAACTGCAATGGCCTTGGGCTTGCGGATGTGACGACGCGCCGGGTGTTTGAAGCGATCGATTGGGAAAAAGGATTTGCCAATGCACTGACAAGCACTGTGTATGATGTGGTAAAGCTGCCGATGTTTTTTGAAACGGGAGAATTGGCTGTCAAGGCAGCGATTAAAGGAGCAAATCTGGTGCGTCCGGAAGATGTGCGGCTGGTCCGGATAAAAAATACGCTGGAGGTCCGGGAAATCTGGATCTCGGAAAGTCTTATGCAAGAAGCGCAGGAACGCGACGATGTCGAGCTGTTGTCCGAACCTTTCGCAATGGACTTTTCCAATTAGGGAGTGACTGGCATGACGATTTCAAACGTTGAAAAAGAAACACGAACGAAATATGCGTATCCGCCGATTGACAATCCGATCAACCCATATCGGGATAACGTTCAGGGGAAAGCGAATGAGCCGATAACGGTTGCCGCATTTCTGGACCGTGCCAAGCAGATTCTCGGCAGGCAATATGAGGGTCCGGCACCTGACTGGACGTTGGAGGAGATTTATAACCGCCTGGAAATCAATGCGCCGCGGATTGCGATTATTGGCGGTTCCCCCGATCATCCGGCGCATATCATGGATTTTCAAACATCTGCCATTGCAGCCGTCCGGATTTGGCAAAATGGCGGGATTCCCTTTTATTTTTCCACGCCGGTATTGTGCGACGGGACAGCACAGAACAATATGGGTATGAGCTATTCCCTGCAAAGCCGGAATGCAGTGGCGCAAATGGTTGTCAATCAACTGGAAGCACACAGTTATCACGGGGCATTTGTCATACAAGGATGTGACAAACAGCCTTTGGGTGTCGTCAGTGCTCTGGCGCATATTGACAGACTCCGCAGACTGCGGGGGGAAGCGCCTTTCTTTGCCACCTTTGCGCCCGCACATGTACTCAAGGGCGGCACCATTCCGGAGGATTTGTTCGGCGCACTGGAAGATGTGGCGAAACGGGCAGAACAAATGGGTGCATCTGACGTTGCGGAAGACTTGCGCGATACACTCTCCTATATTTTACAATGCTCTTCCAATACGGCTTTTCAAGGTGTGCTCATGCGAGCGGTGGAAAAAGGGATTCTTACACCTGTTGAACACAAAGATTTTGAAAGGCGGCTGGCAGTCAATACGTGTGACGGAAAAGGCGGCATTTGCGCGTTTAACGGTACGGGAAATAGTTCCCGTCATTTGGTTGCCGGATTAGGATTGGTACACCCGGCGCTGGAATTACTGGCAGACCCGCCAACGGGACGGCAGATCAATCAGGCGGTGGACAGTTTAGCTGTGATGATCAACAATCCGGTCTTTGGTGCAGCCAATATTGTCGGAGCCAATATTCGAAATGCCATTCGGATTCACAGTGCGTCCGGCGGTTCGACAAATCTCATGATGCATTTGGTTGCCGCCATGTTATATGGAGGCTTCAAATTTGACGTGTGGGAATTAAACCGGATTCATCATGAACATCCGATCCCTGATTTGTTCGATTATAGTTTGACGGAGGGTCGGGATATTTTTGCATTGGCGATGCAATGCTGCAGCGGACATATTCGCGGGATGGAGACGCTATTCCACGAGTTGATGGAAAACGGCGTGCCGATGGATCTGGATGCGCCGACTGTGACGGGAACATCCTGGCGCGATCGATTGCAGGAGAAAGGATCGTTATCCGCAGCTGGCGTAAAGGAAAATCCGGTGATTCTTTCCAAGCCCCGTCGTCCATTCAGCGGTGTCGATGTATTGACAGGCAATTTTTTTGAAAGCGCAGTCGTAAAAATCAGCGGCATGACGACAAAGCAACTGGATGAATTCGATAAAAAAGTCGCAGGTGTTCTCTATTATGAGAATGAAGATGATGCCAATACGGGCCTTCTGGACACCGATTTGCTGGAAAAGCTGAAAAACCGGCAATGTTTTAGCAGGCAGCATCTCCTTGCGATGCTGAAGCACAATCATCCGATCTATGAGCCGCACTGGGAGACAGCGCCTTATGACTCTTTATTCGATCATATGGTACAAATCGGCGCATTAAAGCTTGCTGTCGTCATTGCCGGTCAGGGTCCTGTCGCTTTCGGCATGCCGGAAATGTTTACACCCATGCAGCATATTAACGCCAATCGCTTGTTGAAGCGTTTGGCAACACTGATTAGCGACGGCAGGTATTCCGGTGTCACGTATGGTGCTGCTGTCGGTCATATGACGCCGGAAGCGATGGAAGACGGCGGAATTCTCTATCTGCAAACAGGTGATCTGCTGTACTTGAATTTGCGGGAAGATCAGATTCAATATATCGATGCGGCAGAATTTGTACAAGGAAACTTGGTGTTTGACTTTGCGTCCACCCGACAGCAACGGCAAGATTTTGTGCAGGAACGGTTGGAGCGGATGCGGAAGCGGCAACGGTTTGTGGCTGCCGGCAATCGCATGAAAGGACACACGGATGCGGCGAACGGCGTCGTTCCGGAGCAGGTTGCGGAAGAAGCGGAGTTGGATTACAAAACGGATGTGCAATTTCTTGTATCGCTCACTCTGTAATATTGAAATAGTTGGCATAAATCGGTGATTTTTTCACCGATTTATGTTACAACTGTAAATATTGCGAGGATTGATTTTTCGAAAAAGGGTGAGTGACTTGCCGATCATTCAGGCTGTAGACCGTGCACTCCAAATATTGGATCTATTTGATGAGTACGAAACAGAATTGAAAATTACAGATATTAGTGAGCGTATGCAATTGCATAAGAGTACGATCCACTCGTTGCTAAAAACGCTGCAAGTACGTGGCTACATTGAACAGAATCCGGAAAACGGCAAATACAAATTGGGACTCAAGCTTTTTGAACGAGGCAATTTGGTCATCAACGGATTGGATTTGCGGACAACGGCCAGAAAACACTTGATGGAACTATCTTTTAAAACCGGTCAGACTGTTCACTTGGTGATTCTCGACGGCAAGGAAGGTGTATATATCGATAAAGTGGAAGGCAGTTCCGGGATTATTGCCTATTCGCGAATCGGCCGCCGGGTTCCCATTCATTCCAGTGCTGTCGGCAAAGCGTTGGTCGCATTTTCGCCTGCTGCGGATATAGAACGCATTTTGGATGGATACGTATTTGGAAAGCGAACGGAAAATACAATTCTAAATCGGGAAGACTTTCTGCGCGAATTAGAGCAAGTTCGCAGACAGGAATATGCCATTGATGACCAGGAAAATGAGCCGGGAGTTCGCTGTGTGGCTGTGCCCATCCGCAACTATTCCGGACAGGCGGTTGCAGCGATCAGCATTTCTACGCCGATTTCCGGGTTGGATGATGAACAGTTTGACCAATTGCTTGCGCTTTTGCAGGAAACAGCACAGCAAATATCGCGTCAAATGGGGTTTGGTTTGCATACTCGCAGGTAAGAATAAGAAAGTTTACATTTTAGGAAAAGTACAATCGATTTAAAATTTTCTCTCTTTACGGCAATTTTTTTTTGTGATATATAATAAATAACAATAAAAACTAAGTTTTATAATATAAAACAATGATTCGGAACAATCGGAACAAGTTGTAATGAATAGAAAAACTCCTTGATACTATATAATAAATATCGTTGTATAAAGGCGCCCCGCCAAAATTATATACAAAAACAGAGTTTTATAATATAAAACAAAGGGGATACTATGTATGCGCATTTTTCGTTATATTGATGAAAACGGTAACATTACTCTCGCGGCTATGAATGATCAGAATCACATGTTTCCATTGGCGTATCGGGATTTTTTACATTTGGTGGAAGAAGCGGAAAAGCAAGGAGTAACACCTTTGACACTCGTTCAACAATCGATTCAAAATACGTCCCCTTTAGAAACTTCGCTGGAACAGCTGCAATTGCTCGTACCGATTGAAGCGCCGGAAGTTTGGGCCGCTGGTGTCACGTATGAGAGAAGCAGAGATGCAAGGAATTATGAAGCAACCGGCGGCAAGCTCGATGCGAAAACTTTTTATGATAAAGTCTATGATGCAGAACGCCCGGAACTGTTCATGAAATCAACGGCAGCACGGACGATTGGGCCTGACGGAGAGCTTTATATCCGCAGTGACTCCAACTGGCAGATCCCGGAACCCGAGCTTGGGCTTGTACTGAATAAGGAAGGGAAGATCCTCGGTTATACAGCGGGCAATGATTTAAGCTGCCGTGATATTGAAGGGGAAAATCCGCTCTATTTGCCACAAGCGAAAATCTGGAAAAATTCCTGTTCCATCGGACCGGTGATTCGTTTGGCGGAAACGGTACAGGATCCCTATTCCCTGCAAATTACTTGCAAGATTCATAGAAACGGCGAGAAAATGGTAGAGGGAACAGCGAATACTTCCCAATTAAAACGCAAGTATGATGAACTTGTCTCCTATTTGATCCGGGATAATATCATCTTTGACGGTACAGTGCTATTGACGGGTACTTGCATCGTACCGCCCAATGAATTTACATTGCAGGATGGCGATCAAGTGGAAATTGAAATTTCGGAAATCGGCGTTCTTTCGAATCCGATCCGGCAACGAGTCAAGCAGACGGCAAGTGTTTCATAATGCATCAATTCGAATGTAATTAAATCAATTGAGAACTATGGTTGCAGACAGTGTCAAGGGATATGGTTATGAAAGGAAGGGAAAAGGATCAATGGAATCTACCTATCGTGTTGTCATGATGAAGCCAATTGATAAAGTTGCCGTTGTCTTATCAAATTCGATTCCTGCAGGTACACATGTTGCAGTGACATGCCAGGAGCACACATTCGAAGTGAATTTGAAAGATACAATCGAATTTGGCCATAAGTTTGCAGTTGTTCCGATTCAAAAAGGTGAGGATATCTTGAAATACGGCGAAGTGATCGGCGCTGCCGTTCGCGATATCGATGCCGGAGAACATGTGCATGTTCATAACTTGGAGGGGAAAAGGGGAAGGGGCGATAAAGTTGTCAATGGGTAAATTTTGGGGATATCGACGGCCGGACGGACGAGTTGGCGTGCGCAATCATGTATTGATTCTCCCCACCATCACTTGCGCGACACAGGCAGCAAAACAAATCACGGAATTGGTACAGGGAACGGTTTCCTTTATCCATCAACATGGCTGTGCACAAGTCGGCGTCGACTATGAACAGACATTCCGCACCTATGTTGGTTTAGGGGCCAATCCGAATGTCTATGGCGTGATTGTCATGGGACTTGGCTGTGAAACACACCAGGCCAGAAGCATCGCGGGTGAAATCGCCAAGACGGGCAAGCCTGTGGAAGTGGTCTCCATTCAGGATCATGGCGGGACATTGATGACGATTGCACAAGGTGCAAAAATCGCTGCACAGATGGTTCAGGATGCTTCTGCAATGATGCGTGAACTGTGCGACTTCAGCGAATTGATCGTTGGTACCGAGTGCGGAGGGTCTGATGCCTGCTCAGGTCTGTCGGCCAATCCGGCGGTTGGCGTCGTAAGCGATATGATCGTCGATCATGGCGGGACAGCGATTTTGGCTGAGACAACCGAATTGATCGGTGCGGAACATTTGCTTGCAAATCGTGCAGTTGACGACAAAGTGGCAAAGCGGGTATATGAAGTGATCCAGGCGATGGAAAATCGCGCCATCCTCATGGGTGTGGATATTCGTACAGGCAATCCAAGCCCGGGAAACATCAAGGGCGGTTTAAGCTCTCTGGAGGAAAAATCCCTGGGGGCAGCGGCCAAAGCAGGCAGTCGGCCATTGCAAGAACTGATCGATTATGGTCAAGTTCCGACGAAGAAAGGTCTTGTCTCGATGGATACTCCCGGACATGATATCGAGCAATTGACAGGCATGGTGGCCGGTGGCGCGCAAGTCGTTTTATTTACAAGCGGTCGCGGCACACCGACAGGCTCCCCAATCGCACCTGTCATCAAGATTGCCACAAACTCGGGAATGTTTGAACGGATGCGGGATAACATGGATCTTAACGCCGGGACGATCATTGAGGGTGTAGAAACGATCGATTCCGTAGGCAAGCGTATTTTTGCCGAGATTGGATCTGTAGCTTCCGGCAAGTTGACAAAAGCGGAAATTTTAAAACAACACGATTTTGGCTTGTGGCGCATTGGGCCGACATTCTAAGAAAGGTGGACTTCGATCGATGGCAACAGAAACACAAGTACAAATCTATGGCAATTATATCAACGGCGAATGGGTGACTGCTTCTTCGCAAGAACCAATTGCCAGCATCAATCCTGCGAATACCAAGGAAGTTGTGGGGTATTTGCAAAATTCCACGAGCGATGATTTGAATCGCGCTGTTGCAGCGGCCAAGGAGGCACAGCCTGCATGGAGAAAATTATCAGGCGCTGTCCGCGGCGAATATTTGTATAAAATCGCCAGTGAAATGGAAAAACGTCTCGATGAGATCGCCGCAACGATGACCCGGGAAATGGGAAAAACATTTGGCGAAGCAAAAGGTGAAACGTTGCGCGGGATCAACATTCTTCGCTATTATGCCGGCGAAGGCATGCGCAAAGTCGGCGATGTCATTCCGTCGAGCGACAGTGAAGCGCTTATGTTTACGACACGTGTTCCACTTGGGGTTGTCGGTGTTATTACACCATGGAATTTTCCGGTGGCGATTCCCATTTGGAAAATGGCTCCTGCTTTGATTTATGGGAATTCGATCGTATTTAAGCCTGCTTCTGAAACAGGGGTGACGGCTGCAAAAATTGTCGAGTGCATGGATGCAGCCGGCTTGCCTGCAGGTGTCGTGAATTTGGTCTGCGGCAGCGGATCTGTGATCGGGCAAGGGATTGCCGAACATCCAAGCATCAATGGAGTTACATTTACAGGCTCGAATACTGTCGGAAAACAGATCGGACAGACGTGTCTTGCCCGCGGCGCCAAGTATCAGTTGGAAATGGGCGGAAAAAACCCGGTGATTGTTGCAAATGATGCGGATCTTGACCAGGCCGTAGAAGCGACCATCAGCGGCGGACTTCGTTCTACCGGACAAAAATGTACAGCGACCAGCCGCGTGATCGTACAAAGCGGAATCTATGATGCATTTAAAGAAAAATTAATAGAAAAAGTAGAAGCATTAAAAGTTGGCGATGGATTGCAAGGCGAGACCTGGATGGGGCCGTGTGCCAATGCAAACCAATTAAAAACTGTGCTTTCCTACATAGAAAAAGGCATTGCGGAAGGTGCGACGCTGATTGCCGGCGGTGGCAAGCCAGATGCGGAAGATCTGGCAAGCGGATACTATGTGCAGCCGACCGTGTTTGAAGATGTGACCGGCAGCATGTCGATTGCACAGGAGGAAATATTCGGACCCGTCCTCGCGCTCATGAAAGTTGAAACGTTGGAAGAAGCATTGGAAATTGCCAATGATGTGGAATATGGTCTCAGCGCTTCGATATTCACAAAAAACATCGGCAATATGCTTGCGTTCATTCAGGACATGGATGCCGGCCTTGTGCGAATCAATGCAGAAAGCGCCGGCGTAGAATTGCAGGCACCATTCGGGGGCATGAAGCAGTCCAGTTCACATTCAAGAGAGCAAGGCCAGGCAGCGATTGAGTTTTTCACTGCAATCAAAACGGTCTTTGTAAAACCATAGACAACGACGCTAGGGTTTGCCGGAGTTTTTTAGCAGGTGGCGTTCCTTTTCAAAAGCGGCGTCCACCTGTAAATCATTCTCTTTAGAAAAGAGTGGAGAATCGTGGAGTTAGCCCAAGAGCTTCTTGAAATTATTACGGATCCGAGCAGAATATCGACAAATCTTACAATCCGCGAACAACACGGGCAAGATGTAAGCTATCATTTGCCGAAGCTTCCCGATGTTGTCGTTTATCCGCAAGACAAGCAAGAAGTCAGCAAAATTCTGCAATTTGCCAATGAACGTGCCATACCTGTCATACCCTTTGGCGTCGGCTCCAGTTTGGAAGGGCACATCATCCCTGCACAAGGCGGCATCACTATCGATATGACACTCATGAATCAAATCATTGAGATTCGGCCGGAGGATTTTCTCGTAAAAGCACAGCCGGGTGTTACACGCAATCAGTTAAACAAAGCACTGCAAGCATATGGATTGTTTTTCCCTGTCGATCCGGGTGCTGATGCGACGATCGGCGGCATGGCTGCTACCAATGCAAGCGGTACAAACGCAGTTCGGTATGGTGTGATGCGTGATCAGGTGAAAGGCTTGGAAGTGGTATTGGCTGATGGGACAGTCATCCATACGGGCGGCATGTCGATGAAGTCTTCAGCCGGATACAATCTGACCGGATTGTTTGTCGGTTCTGAGGGAACATTGGGGGTATTTACGGAAATTACCCTGAAAGTATACGGGATTCCTGAAACAACGATTGCCGCGCGCGCTGTTTTTCCTGATATCGGTACTGCAACACAAGCAGCGACGGCTATTATCAGTTCCGGTGTTGCCATTGGAAAAGTAGAATTGGTCGATGATTTTACGATCGATGCTGTCAACCAATACAAGGGAACTGCCTACGAACCTCTTCCCACGCTCTTTCTCGAATTTAGCGGGCATAAAGCAAGCGTGGATGAAGAGAGCAGCCTGGTAAAAGAAATTTTACAGAGTGAAGGTTGTGTCAATATCCAGTTTGAAAAAGACAGCAAAGCGCGGGCACAATTGTGGGAAGCCCGTCATCAAGTGGCGATGGCCATTCTCGCAAAGGCTCCCGGCAAACGACTGATGTCCACAGATGTTTGTGTACCGCTGTCCCAATTACCGGGTGCTTTGGTACAAGCGCGACAAATCCTCAGTTCCTATCAATTGGTAGCGGGGCTTTTGGGACACGTAGGCGATGGAAATTATCACGCATCCATTTTGATCGACCCCAACGACATGCATGAAGTAGAGAATGCAGAAATTGCCCATGAAGAAATCGTAAGATATGCGCTTGGATGCGGTGGTACATGTACGGGAGAGCATGGCGTTGGAATGGGCAAGAAGCAGTATCTGAGCGAAGAACATGGAGCAGAAGCAGTTGCTGTGATGAAATTGATTAAAGGATCGCTGGACCCCAAAAGAATACTCAATCCTGGAAAGATCCTCTCGTAATTCCTTTTTGAAGGATTCGCATTAGAAGTACATTACCTGTAAGCGCTTACCGAAATGAATCTTGCATTCTGTCGCTTGATTTCTGCAAGGAGGTGATTTCATCACTGGTTTGAATCTGCTTTAAATCAGACTGAAATGTTTCCCATTCATTCTTTTCTGCACCAATTTAGCAGCGAAAATCAAAAAGGGGGGTTTCATTATGAAGAAATTTATCAAACAGGCGGGGGCAGTTTTAACAATTGGAGCTTTGCTGGCTGGCGTTACCGGATGTGGATCGCAAGCAGCACCGGCAAATGGATCAACAGCCAAGAGCAGCGGTTCAGGATCGAGTGCAAGCTCCGGCGGAGAAATCAAGATTGGCCTTATGGCGGATATGACAGGTCCTGCTGCATTAAGCGGAAAAGAAAAATTAAACGGTGCTCAACTTGCCGTTGATGAAATCAACGCAGCCGGCGGCATCAACGGCAAGAAACTAAAGCTTGTCACAGAAGATGATCAAGGAACAAACCAGGGTGGCGTTGCTTCCTTCCAAAAACTTGTTTCTGATCCGAGCATCGTAGCTGTCGTTGGCTCGATCCGCAGCACGATTGTGCAAGCGACCGATACTTATGTGAAAAAGACGCAAATCCCCGTGATGATCGGCGGTACAAACCCCGGCTTGACACATGCGGGCGATAAGTGGGTATTCCGTGCTCGTCCGAATGACAATTATTCTTCAAAGGCGCTGGCTTCCTATATCACTCAAGATTTAAAAGGCAAAAAAGTGGCGATTTTGCATGATACAGATGCATTCGGTTCGGCCGGCGGCAAATTGCTCGACCAGGATTTGAAACAGATGGGAGCCACAGTGGTTTCCGATCAAGGATACACAACAGCAACCAAAGACTATACTGCATATCTGGAAAATATCAAGAAATCCGGTGCGGATGTGCTGGGAACATACATGACAAACTCGGAAGATGCCGCACAAATGATCCGGCAGCTGCGCCAGTTGGGACTCAACATCAAAGTGGCCGGCTCGCCTTCGATCATTGACCAAGTGACGATTAAGCTGGCGAAACAGCAACTGGAAGGCGTCTACGGTGTGGCCGACTTCGTGACGAATGGCAACGACGCCGCGAAAAAATTTACGGCCGCTTATAAAGCCAAATACGGCAATAATCCGGACAACTATAGCTCCTATCCGTATGATGCGATCAATATCCTGGCAAACGCGATGAAAAAAGTCGGTACAGATCCGAACAAGCTTCGCCAGGCGATTTTGGATACACAGCATTATCAAGGTGCAGAGGGAGAATACAACTTTGACAAAAACGGCGATGGTTTACACTCCTATACGGTTGTTGAAATAAAAGGCGGCAAAGTGGTTCCGATCAAGACGGTTAGTTTTACCAATTAATTTTGGATGTATCCATACGGCCTTGTGGAAGAAGATTTCGCAAGGCCGTTTCTTAAAAGTGCGTGTTCAAAAAGTGGGTAAGCAATCCGCAGTGGAGTTTTGACTACTTTTTGAGCATCCTCTAAAACGAAGTGTCATCAATGGAAAGAGGGGGTCCAAATGTCCAACTTTGATATGATCGCGCAGCTTTTCGTCAGCGGCTTGGCTGTTGGCAGTATATACGCATTGGTCGCTCTCGGATATGTACTCGTATATGTGTCCGTAAATGTGGTGAACTTTGCACAGGGCGATTTTGCCATGATTGCCGCTTATTTTATGGTCACACTGGTTGTTGGATTACATGTGCCGTGGCTCATCGCACTTATTATTGGTATCTTGTTGATCGGAATTTTTGGCTTCGTATTTCAGCTTGGTACGTTTCAACCTCTGAAGAATCGCAAACGGGCATTTTTGCCGATTATGATTAGTACAGTTGGCGGATCGATTTTCCTGGAGCATTTGTTTTTGCTGGTTTACGGTCCCTATCCGCAAAAATTACCAGGGCTGTTTGCGGTCGATACGATTAACATTGCAGGCGTTCATGTATATCCACAGTACATTTTAATTCTGGTTGTGACGATCATCATGGTTGCATTGCTGATGTGGTTTTTCGAAAAGACCATGATCGGCAGACAAATGCAGGCAACGGCGCAAGATCCAAGCACGGCAAGACTTATGGGAATTCGCGTTACATTAATGACAACACTTACATGGATGATTAGCGCATCACTTGGCGGACTTGCCGGGATCTTGATCGCTCCCGTTTTTATGGTGACAACGACGATGGGTTCCTTGATTGCGCTAAAAGCGTTTGCAGCTTCCATTGTCGGGGGCTTTAGCAGTGTGAAAGGTGCGATTATCGGGGGAATTTCCATCGGCTTAATCGAAACGTTTGGCGCAGCATATATTTCCGGCGCGTATCGGGATGCGTTTGCATTCGTAATCTTGGTACTTTTCCTAATCTTTAAGCCATATGGACTGTTTGGCGAAAAAGTATCACAAAAGGTGTAAGAAAGGTGGCGGATACAGATGAAATCCCTTGGATCACTTGTAAAAATCGCACCACTCGTCCTGCTTGCCGCTGCCTTGCCATTTTTGCTTCCCGGGGGGCGGTTGGGCAGTTATTTTCTCACATTAATGATTTTATCAGTGTCCTATTCGATCGCAACACTTGGCCTGACTGTGCTTTTGGGTTACTCCGGACAAATTTCGCTGGCACAAGCGGCTTTTTACGGACTCGGATCCTATACAGTAGCCATTTTGGCTGTTAAAGCAGGCTGGTCGTTTTGGCCGGCAGCGATTGTTGCGACCATTTGCCCGATTGTATTTGGCTTATTTCTCGGAATGATTTCCCTGAAACTCACGACACATTATCTGGCGCTTGTCACGATCGGATTCCAGATTATTTTGAATCTTATTTTTAACAACTGGTCATCCCTCACGAAAGGTGCTGACGGCATTAGCGGGATTCCGCGTCCTTCTTTCTTTGGATGGGATCTGACAAATGATCAAAATTATTATTGGTTTATTCTGGGTTTCCTGTGTATTGTTTGTTACTTGGTCTATCGCCTCAAACATTCGCGGCTGGGACGCGCCTTATTTGCACTGCGAGAAGACGAATTGGCGGCAGATGTAGCTGGTATCAACATTTTTTGGATCAAGGCCCTGGCGTTTGCGTTCAGTGCAGCGATTGGGGGGATCGGCGGTGTCTTTTATGCAGCAGGTGCAGGATATATCAGTCCAAACGTCTATACGTTCGACCAATCGGTGCTCTTTTTTTCAATGGCGCTCGTCGGCGGCTCCGATTCGATTATCGGTACGATTTTAGGGACGGTGCTCCTGACATTTTTACCTGAATTCTTGCGCGGCCTTCAACAAATTTACATGGTCGTCTATGGCTTGCTCGTGATTTTGGTCGTGATTTTCCTTCCGGACGGCATTTGGGGTGTAGCAAGAAATATATGGCGCAAGATTCGAAATAAAAAACAAGAAACCCCATCTGGTTCGATTGCACACTTGGAACGCTTATCATTTTTGTCGACGCAAGAAAAGCCAAATGCGCCAAATACAGTACTTGAAGTCAAAAACCTGCATAAGCATTTTGGCGGCGTCAAAGCGGTAAACGGCATCGATTTTGTCGTAAAAGAGGGCGATGTCGCTGTCCTGATCGGTCCCAACGGCTCGGGCAAAACGACTGCGATCAACCTATTGAGCGGCATCTACACGCCGACAGATGGCGAGATCGTTTTTGCAGGGGGAAATATCGCGGGTTTAAAACCGAGCGACATAACCAAAAAAGGGATTGCCCGTACGTTCCAGAACATTCGCCTGTTCCCGGAATTGACAGTGCTTGAGAATGTGATGATCGGCAGTCACACGAAAGGTTCTGTGGGAATCATCGGAACGCTCGTTGGACGGCGTAAAGGATTGATGGAGGACAGGACGGCTGCAAATAAGGCATTGGAAGCTCTCCGGTTTGTAGGAATTGAACGGCATCAGGAGCAAGCGAAAAATCTTCCGTATGGGCAGCAGCGATTGGTCGAAATTGCCCGGGCTCTTGTCAGCGAACCGAAACTTTTGCTTTTGGATGAACCGGCAGCGGGAATGAACGCGGAAGAGACGGTAAAGCTGGTAAAGCTCATCAAAAAACTGAACCAAATGGGATTGACCATTTTACTGATTGAACATGACATGTCCCTTGTGGCAGAAGTCGCAACACGGGCGTACGTAATGGACTTTGGCCGCAAGATCAGTGAAGGCGACATTCAAAAGGTCTTAAATGATCCGATCGTCATTCAAGCATATCTAGGGGAGGAGATCGAATATGACTATGCTTAAGCTTGAGCAAATCGAATCCCGATATGGTGAAATTGTGGCGCTTCACGATATCTCGCTGGAAGTAAATCAAGGCGAAGTCGTGGTATTGCTCGGCGTCAATGGCGCCGGCAAATCGACAACGCTCAAAACGATCTCAGGGCTGATGCATCCGACCAAAGGAGAAATCGTCTATCAGGGAAAACGAATAGACCGAATGTCACCGGAAAATATCGTGCGAGACAGGATCGTTCATGTGCCGGAAGGAAGAAAAGTGTTCCCCGGATTGACCGTTCGGGAAAATCTGTTAATGGGAAGTTCCAATCGTAAAGCCAAAAAAGCGGATTTAAACAAAGATATTGAAGAAGTTTTGGAGATTTTCCCTGACTTGGTGCCGCTGATTGATCGCCTTGCCTGGTCACTCAGCGGCGGTCAGCAGCAGATGCTGGCGATTGGCCGAGGTCTGATGGCAAAGCCGGAGATCCTGATGCTCGATGAGCCATCGTTGGGTCTCGCGCCGGTGATTGTCAAACAAGTGTTTCAAACGATTCAAAAGATCAATAAGCAAGGGATGACAGTGCTTCTCGTCGAGCAAAACGCCAATATGAGTTTGCGCGTTGCACATCGGGGCTACGTACTGGAAAACGGACGGGTGGCATATTCCGATACGGCTGAAAACTTGCTCAAAGAAAATAAAGTGCAATCGGCATACTTGGGCGGTCATTAGGATTTTTATAAGCATTTTCATATACGCAAACGGATAAACATAGTAAAAATAGGTGCTTGTGCGTGATTGATTAGGAAGCGGATTCTAAAAAATAAAACATACATGAATGGATGGAGAAGATTGAAATGGATGCTTTGGTTTGGACAGGACCAAGACAAATGGAGTTTTCAGAAATGGAAAGACCCGGTGCATCGCCCGGCTGGGTTGTACTCGAAGTAAAAGCGGTTGGGATCTGCGGTTCGGAATTATCCGGCTATCTTGGACATAATTCCTTGCGGGTGCCGCCTTTGGTCATGGGGCATGAGTTTTCGGGCGTTGTGGTGGAGCTTGGTGCAGGAGTATCCGAGGAATATTTGGGCCAGCTTGTCACCGCCAATCCATTGATCGCATGCGGCAATTGCAAGGCTTGCAATCGGGGCAACCGTCAGTTATGCAAAGAGCGCAAATTGATTGGCGTCAATTTTCCTGGAGCATTTGCGCAATTTGTGGCAGTACCGGCACGGAATTGTTTCCCTGTGACAAATATCGTCGATGGCGCTTTGGCTGAGCCGCTGGCATGTTCTCTGCGCGCAGTCAATCGGGTGCGTGTGGAAGCTGGCGACAGCGGGATTGTGATCGGTGCCGGCATTATCGGTCTCATGGCCATGAAATGCATGCGTTTTATGGGTGCCAGTCAGGTCATTGCAATGGACACGAATGAGCTTCGGCTGGAAGAAGCAAAAGCATGGGGGGCAACACATCTGATCAACCCCAAACAGCCAGATGCGCAACAGAAGATTCAGGAATTGTTTCCCGATGGGGCAGACTGCATCGTGGATGCGGTGGGTTCTGAACGTACACGGCAGCAGGCAATTGCAGCCGTGCGCCGCGGCGGGCGAATCGTGCTGATCGGATTGCATGAAGATCCAACCACCGTTCCGGGAAATGTCATCGTTCGGGATGAAATTGAAATATACGGAACATTTTGCTATAGCGATTTTGAATTTGCAAGAGCCGTCACATTTGTAAACGACGGATTTTTGCCGGGCGGCGAGCGGTCCTGGTTGGATCTGCGGCCATTACGGGATGGGGGTGCCGCATTTGAAGAACAGGTCTCCGGCACGGCCCGCTATCCGAAGATTGTATTGCAACCCTAATCAAACATTGTAAACGTTGGTACCCATTTTTTAAAAACGCTGTGGTTCCCTTTTTGAATCGTGTGTTCCCCGGTTACAAGGAGGCATCATGCAATGTCTCCTCGCAATAGATCTTCACAAGATTGTATAGGGAGGGATCGGTATGTTGCAGACAAAACGAA